>NZ_JAUBTO010000148.1:0-19325 GCF_036702495.1 Microcoleus sp. C2D2
GAGATCCTTGATGCAACTTTGCCACCAAGAGTTCAGAGAAACAACCCAAGAGTTGTCAAAAAACCTGTTTCAAAGTTTAAATCCAAAAAAGTCAAACACAGAGGTACTGGAATAAAAACTAATCCTCCTATTTTTAAAATCTTAAAGCCTCCCAAGCCTTAAGTAAACCGTATTGGAATACTTTCCCCCGACCACTGAAATAGATTTAGCAGACGAAGTATATTGAGAAGCAGCAGCATATTTAATAACTTCTCTAGCTGCATCAACTTCATTATTTATTCGAGTAGACGTATTATTTAAAGACTTTGCCCAATTAACCACTCTTTTTTTGACTTTCGGGTTACTGCGGGCTTTTTCTTCTAAATCTTGGGCTACTTGATACTCAGCTTTATCCGCACTATATCCCTGATTTTTAAGTCGATCTACAACCTCGCGAAACTCTGCGACGACATCAGATAATTCTTGATTAGTGTTAATGTAACAACCTTGTATTTCTATATAGTCTCCCTGAATATAGTTGCCATGAATAGATTCGTTATAATTACCACGGTCTATATTAATATTGCGATCGCCAGTTTTGCTATTGTCTTCTAAGTTAGTTCTTGATTCTTGTGGAGTATTAAAACCTAAATTCCATAACAATTTAGAAGCTCCGAATATTACCACGCTAACTATCAACCTAGTTAGAGTCAGAACGCCCGTGCCAACAATCACAAAACTTATTAGTCCAACTAATACGCTAAAGAAGTAATATCGTTGCTTTTTACTTCCTGGCAGCTTAGATATTAAAATACTGAATTTCTTAAATATTGGTCTTATTTTACCTATCATTAATTTAGCGAAATAAGCTGTTCGGGATTGAGATTTAACTTGTAGGGCGGCCAGGATGCCCACCCTACAAGAGTTTGAATAAGCAGGGCTGTCCAGATTAAATGCGCGACAGCTTATCTGTACTTCAAAGAGGAATACCTAATAATCCTAGCGTTAGCTTGACTACCCCTACCACTGCTTCACCAATCAGACCATTAGCAGCACCATCAAGTACATACTGTGTCCACTTGACTAACCTGCTTTTGGCTTGAGAATCCTTATTAGCCTGAGACACTAAGTCACTAGCGACTTTATTCTGAGCATCCTGTGGAGTGTATCCTTGTTTTTGAAGTTGAATTAACAACTGTTGAATTTGAGCCGTTACTTGAGATAAGTCCTGACCCGTATTTATGAAATTGCCTTCTATATAATTGCCTTGGATTGATTCGTTATAGTTACCCGAACCCATATAAATCTTGCGATCACCAGCCATATCTATGTCTCCTTGAATTTGATAGCTGTGAATAGAGAATTAAGGAGTATTATACTGAATTTCTAAAAAATCCGCCACCATTGTAGCCACAATCTTCGTTATAGTCAATAGTAACGAACAATTATAATACTTTTAGTTGTTTTATCATTGCAGCTTTAACAGCAGGATGAATCAATTCTTCAGGAATTCGATTGCGCTCAATATAAGTATTTATTTCTTCCTGGTTATCCAAATCAAAACTCAGCGCGTCAAAAAATTGAGCTAATTTCAGGTGAGGTAAGTGCATCGGGATTTCTTCAAGAGTAATACCCAAACGCCACAATTCCACGCTCGCCCGAACGGAAGTCCTCGTTCCTGCGATAATTGGTTCGCCTTGCAAGATTTCAGGGTGACGTGCAACATAACGCGAAACAGGTTGTGCAGTCATGGCAGATTAATAGGACAGATATATTTTTATTAGATGTTATTATTTAGGCTAAAATTGCGTCAAAAATTGAGAAGGATTAAGCGCGTTCGCACTTTTTTTTCCCATGTGCAAATGCTCATGGATTTGTCTTGAGGTTTTTGTAGTGTAACTCTGCTAACTGCTCGTAAGCTTCTTGTTCCTCAGCTAAATCTGTATCAATCTCTTCTCGATTAGCATGATAATACGTTAAAGCTGCATAAACTTGTGCGATCGATAAGTGAGTCATCAGCCTAGCAATTTCTTCGGCACTGTTACCCTGCTTGTACAAAACGGCGATGCGGCGGACAGAAGTACCAGTTTCAGCAATAATCGGACGGCCGCCTCGAAGGTTGGGATCGCGGATAATTAAAGTCCCTATGTCTACTACAGTTGTTGTCATACATTTTCTTAAGTCACTTAACTTGATTATATAGATTTCTTCTAAAAATGTGTAACTGTTTATGCCTGATGGTTCTCTTTCAGGGATAATTGCGTAAATAATTGAGAAAAATTAAGAGCGCTCGCACTTTTCGCCAACCTCTCTACAACTTCCCAATTTGTTGAGCAAACCACATCGCCGCCGTCCCATTTCCCTCACCCAAAAGTTTCAAAGTCTCCGATAGTAAAGCAATTGGCAATCCCTCAAGAGCACCGGAAATTTCGCATTCCTGATATTTCCCGTTTTCCTGCAAGCGAAATGCCAAAACTCTTTCGGCCTTAATATCTACTACCCAATACTCAGGAATTCCCAACGCAGCATAAAACCGCTTCTTGTCATCTAAATCTCTCGCCAAAGTAGTATCGGAAGTTTCTACCACTAAATCGGGAATTCTCGATTGATTCAGATTAATTCGCCGCGGTTCCCCTTTTTGCCACTGGATGAATTCTCCGCCAATATATAAAATTCTATCTGGCGCCCCTCCTCCCACCTTTGGCTTCTCAATTACACATCCACCCAAATCATCGAAAGCTGGTCCTCCTTTGCTGACAAACCAGGCGTAAAATACCAGCGTCAAGAGGTTGTTAAATCTGGCGTGCTGAGGTCCTTCATTACCCATGTCTATCCAAAGATATCCTTCATAAAAAAATATTCTGGCTTCCTCCAAAGATGGATCTTCGCAGGCTGCTAAATAATCTTCCCATGTCGCGGCTTGCCATTGGGGAATTTCGCCCACTTGAGACACGATGAATTTTGCAGTTGTAGAAGTCATGATTTAAAAGCAAATTGAGGATAAAATTATCCTAACTTAGGTTGATATTTATCTGCTGCGGTAATTCGTAGTTAGTAATTTGTCAATTTTTATAGCCCCCCTTTTTTAAGGGGGGTTGAATTCGTCAATTTTTATAGCCCCCCTTGAGAAGGGGGGTTGGGGGGATCGGATCCTTGTGCTTATCGAATTGCTGTGGGCGCCGCAATTGGTACTTCTAAGTCTGGTTGCAAGTCGAAGACTACGACAAGCGTTGTTTGAGGCATGAGTTGACGCAGACACAGCAAGTGCCCGTCAGCATCCGATCGACTCCGAAATCGCCCTACAATCGCCCGCTGCATACTGGGCATGAGTTTGGCGATCGCCCAGGGGTAAAGACGTTTTTGGTACGCGATCGCCCGAGGATTCGCGGAGAATCCCTGTTGATAACCGTTTTGTGGCATGATGGTTTAGTATCCTCTATGGACTACAGGAAAGGGCGTTAGTAAGTCTCTTGGCGGAAATCGACTAACGCCTCTACTACTATGATTAAACACCAAATAGGTCATATCCGTCAACTATTCACGGTAAAACTTAACGTTTTGTCCATCAAAAGGTTCTGTCAGCTATGGATCTGAGAGCCTTAAGAGAACGTGCGGGGCTAAAAATTATAGACGTAGCACATATACTAGAATGTGCGGAATCTTCTATTCGCAACTGGGAAAAGGGTCGAACATTGCCAAAAATGGAAGTTTGGCAAGTATTCCGAATGCGGGACTTGTATCGATGTACCGAAGCGGAGTTAGTGCTAGCTGTCCGAAAGTCAATGCCGATGGAAAAAAAAGAACAGGAAAAACCGACGGAGTAACAATACTGATGAAGTCTTGAATTGTTTGCAAAAGTAATATATTTTTGATTTTTAACCGCAGATGAACGCGGATAAACGCGGATGAAAGAAAGATAAATTGAGAATGAGTTAAGTGGCGATCGCCCTGCACATCAACATCCCACAATCACTCTTTTGTCAATACAAAAACACTTCCTTCATTCCCGCGCCCCAGCCGCAAATCCTTATCTAAATAAGTAATATCGAGCCATCCCTGCTGTTCGCGACTATCGAAGCTGAAATCTACAGCAGCGAACTTTTTACCCGACTCAATCTCATTGATATACTTGGCTGGAGATTCATAGCCAATCAACCTGCTTAAACCCAAAATTGACCGCTCAAACTTCACCTGCACCCGCCGTTCGGAAGTCGCCTCAAATGTGGCCGCCACGCTGACAATTCCTTCCAAATAAGGCAAGCCGTAAAGTTCGGCTATGTTGTAAACTTTAGATTCTTTGACGCGGATAGATTGATAAATTTGACCCAATTTTACCAAGGGAAAACCGTCAAGATTCAGCAGTGCGCGGCTGGTGGTGTACAATAACCGCCAATCACCATTTAAAAGCTCTGCGGCTTCGACAGGGCGCGGTGTGGGGTTGTAATCTTCCAATTGGGCGATCGCACTTAAAATCGCTTGTTTGTCGCTGGGAGTCGCCAGCAAACCGCGATTCTTACCAGCAATTATCTCTAATAGTGCAGATTTTCTAAGCATGATTTTTTAAGAAGGAAAGCACGACACGGATTTTGTTTGACACGAATACACGGATTAATTATCGAAGGTGAGGCAAAAGTCAGACCGCTTTTTTCTTCATTCTCAAGCGAGAGGGACGAAATTTTGTGTCGTAGCGATTTTAATCGCCGAGTCCGCAGAGTATTAACAACTAATCACTAAGATACCAAATTTCACCAGATAGAGCAGAGTCCGATACAGGGATGCTAATTCTTGCTCGTTTTTGGTATAACGCCTGAGAACTTCTCCGACGCTGACAGCACCCTTTTGCTCGATCGCTTCCAATATCTCCATCTGAATGTTAACAGAGATTCTTCTGTCCTGACCGAAGCTGGTAAACCACATTGTTTGCAACTCTCTCAGAAGTTCTGGTGTGACGATCGCACCCAGACTCAGCATCATCTCATTGCTTAAAGTTCTAGTCGCATAATGGCCCAATACCCGAAACGGATCGTCGCCCAGCGGATAAGGCGGCTTCCCGGCTTTTACAGGTGCAGACTCCGGTGCCCCAACGCGAATTTCTGCTAATTCCCGCCACAATTGTTCGTAAGCTGCAATTACTACTTTCCAATCATAAATTTCCCTTGCCCTTTCTCTAGCATTTTCCCCCATCCGCTTTCTCAATTCGGGGTTTTCCATTAATTGGCACAACGCCCGGGTGCAGGCATCAATGTCAACTGCTGTGGCGAGGGAAGTGTGACCCATGTAAGTCGGCCAATTTAAGCTGCCGTCGAGATAATTTAGCGCTAAATCTAAACAAGATTCCGCGGGCGGGATGAGTGTGGGAATGCGGAAGCCGTCTATTTCGTGGCGTACTGATTCTTTGTATCCGTTCCAGTCGGAGACTATGGCGGGCAGTCCGTTGGCCATTGCTTCAATTGGCGTCAGCCCAAAGGTTTCTTGAATGTTGTCGGAAAGCGAAATGAAAATATCGGCTGCCGACCAAATATTTATTCTAATTTCGGGCTTTCTCCCATCTAAAAAAATAGCATTCACGGAGGGACAAAAGATTTGCGCGCTATTTTTAAAGTCGGGTTCTTCTCTCGGATCTTCGATCCAACCGGCTTGAATTAAGTGGATTTTGGCTTTTGTCTGTTGTGCGGCGCCCTCTAGGGCGATGTACATCGGCACCGGATGAGCTTTTGCAGAAAAAGTCAATCGACCGACAAATAACACAACAATATCGTCGGCAGAAATGCCGAGTTCTTGTCGCAGTTGGCGACGACTCTTAACTGCTTCCATACCCTGCGGAAACGCGCTGCAATCCACTCCTAGGGGAATAACCGGCAATTTGACTAAAATTTCCGGTTTACCCCCGTTGCGCTGCGCTAAATACTCTGACCACTCCCTCAGAGCTCCTTCTACTGCTGTTTTCGCGGCGGCAGAGGTGCAGATCAGGGCGTCCCAAGCCTGCATGGGTGCGGTTATCAAATCGCCGATCGCCTCCATGACATATTTGGTACCGAGGGTGTGAGTAACCCCGCAAACGCTATAGGCCCGCTGATCGACAAATCTGCGCGCCCAAACTATCTGCGACAGAATCGGATCGGGTCGGTAAATTGTGCCCGGTTGAGATAGCAAATCCGGTCGTTCTGTCGGAATCCAGCGGACTTTCCGAGGTTGTTGCAGCCAAGGTTGGATGTGCGAACAAAATTCCTTAAAGGTTGTTTGGCTGTCGGCGTAACAGTAGAGAGAGTCCGCGGTTCCGTGTTGGACTAAGCTTTTGAGAAACCCCTCTCCGGCTGAATGACGCCCCAGAAGTTTTTGCCCTCGGGTGTCGTAACCCTCTTTGTTGTATAATACTGCCGCCGTTGTATCCATTCTGAGATTTATTGCTTGAGAGTTGACTGAAGAAGCCAGAGGGCATTCGGGATTAGGCTTTGGTGAAAAACCGCGAGACTGTTCTGAATCAACCGCTGGCGCAAAGGGCGAGGCTTGCACAACAGGATCGCCAGGTGTCCCGCGATATCTTAAAGACGATCGTCTGGGATGACAATGCTTACGGCTAAAAAAGGATTGGCAAGAGCGGATTTTAGTGTTATCCTGAGGCCCATGCTTGGGGCGATCGCCTTTTGGGTATCCCATCTTATCCCGATCCGGAACCAAACAGGGCCTGTGGTATAATGCTTTAGCCTTGCTAAATGCCCGATTTGCAAGTGCTCGATCGAAGCTGCAGTCCGTCGGTCAAACATTTCCTCTACTCGATCGCGTCTTTGTCTTTAGAAACCGAGAATCATGTACAACCCATCTCTGCGTCAAATACCTCGCCACTTGCCTGCGGATGTAATTCCATTAAAGCAGCAATCTTCTCTTTTAGACTGGTTGGAATCTAACAATCGCCTGTTAGCAAGGGATGTCCAAGAACCCGACTATCTGCACGAAGAAGAAATTTCCGAACTAATGGCAGTTGACGACAGTCCTTACGATGATTTAGAAGAGGAAATAGAAGAGGATGTGAGTGTAGGCGAGGAATAACTTGTAGAAGGGTGAATGAATCAACCGGAAACAGGGAATAAAAACTAACATATTTCCCCATCTCCTGTATCGCACCCTATTCCCGAATTGTCAATTGCTTGTTCTTAAATGGTGTGTGTTGAGGAGTGTTATGGATAACTTTGTGGATGAAAAAATTCCTTTTACTATGCCTTTCAAACTTACAGGCAGGAATTTATTCCTGCTGCTGGGTTTGGGGCTTGGCATTGTAGCGATCGGTTTAGATGTAGCAGCGGGTAGACTTTTGAATGGACCTGCATCGCTATTTATGCCACTAGCTGTTTGTGCTGTAGTTGCATCGGTTTTGGGCTATGCAGTTGTGCCTTTACTCCAGCAACTAAAAGCAGGACAAATAATTCGCGAAGACGGCCCCCAAGCTCACTTAAAAAAGGCGGGAACGCCGACAATGGGAGGCGTTTTTTTTGTGCCTGCAGGGGTCGCAGTTGCTTTGCTTTGGTCGAGATTTAACTCAGATGTTGTTGCCGTATCGGCTTTAACTTTAGCTTACGGTTTCATCGGCTGGATCGACGACTGGCAAATTCTGCGCCTCAAGTCGAATAAAGGTATTTCACCTCGGATGAAATTGGCTTTGCAAGTAGGTTTTGCAGCTCTATTTTGTCTGTGGCTGATGTTGTTCCGCGAACCAGGGATTTCTACCAGCATTGCTTTGCCTTTCGGTTGGGTATTGCCTTTAGGTTTTCTGTTTTGGCCGCTGGCGGGTTTTGTGCTGGTAGCTGAAAGCAATGCTACTAATATTACCGACGGCGTTGACGGCTTGATGGGAGGTTTGGGGGCGATCGCACTTTTGGGATTGGGCGCATCTGTAGCCTCAACTTCGCCAGAATTAATGATATTTTGCGCCTGCACCAGCGGCAGTTGTCTCGGTTTCTTAGCACACAACCGCAATCCAGCCACCGTGTTTATGGGCGATACAGGTGCTTTAGCTTTGGGCGGTGCGTTGGGTGCGGTAGCTCTATTAACTAATAGCCTTTGGGTATTATTAATAATTAGCGGAATTTTCTTTATTGAAACGCTGTCAGTAATTGCTCAAGTAGGTTATTACAAAGCTACAAAAGGCCCTGATGGAATCGGCAAGCGTCTGTTAAGAATGGCTCCGCTGCACCATCATCTAGAACTGTGCGGCTGGTTAGAAACTCAGGTTGTTGGCATCTTTTATATAACTAACGCGGTGTTAGTGTTAATGATTCTGATGTTGACTAGCAACAGTTAACAGCGGATTGGCAAAGGATTTAACAGCCGATGTAAGTGATATTTTGTGGAATGTTCAAAAACAAATAAGATGCCTGTTCTACAGAAACTCAATGCAGTTGTGGAACGGGCATCTTGCCCGTTTCAGGCTAAAGCAACAGGCTTTTCGGCTGCACATTTCTTAGTCTCGCGTGGCGCGCACTTCGTTTGACTCTCGATCAGTTTCAACCGCCCAACAATCTATGATATCAATTCCGGTTACACCGTTCGGGATGGGGAGTCGTCCGTTGGGAGTCGTCCGTTGGGGAATGTGGAATTATTGACCTTGACTCGATCGTGCCCGTGCAACCGGAAACGATACGATATCCCTCGTTAATGCAATGAAAATAAAAAAAATTAGGGGCAATCTGGGGAAGATTTTTTTATCTACAAGCCTTCTCTTGCTGGTTGCTAGCTCAGTTTTTTACTGGAACCTGGTTAGGCTGGGTTATGCTGTTCCTATTCCCTACATTTTAGACGTTTTTTGCTTAAATAAATGTCCGTCTGATGATTTAAATATTTTGCATACCCAATTCCCCCCCGATAATTTATTAAACTACGACAAGCCGCTAATACAAATTTTAGACGAACCAAATAAGTTAGATAAAAACAGAATTTCCATCCTAGTAGAAAAATCCAAATACAGGCTGACTGTATACGATCGCAAAAAGCCAGTAAAATCTTATCCTGTAGTATTTGGTGGCAATCCCGCAGGTGATAAATTAAAAGCAGGGGATTTGCGGACGCCGGAAGGTGTTTTTAGTATTAAGGATATGTACCCTCACGAAAGTTGGTCAAAGTTTCTGTGGCTGGATTATCCAACAAAACAATCTTGGCGCAAACATATAAAAGCTAAGCAAGATGGTACAATTGGGTGGGGCGACAGTGTAGGCAGCGAAGTCGGGATTCACGGCGTTCCTGCTAATTCGGATAATATTATAAAATATCGATCGAACTGGACTTTGGGCTGCGTTTCGCTGGAAAACAAGGATGTTGAGGAGTTGTATGGGTTTGTGCAGAAGGGAACGGCAGTAGAAATTCTGAAATAATTTAAAAAGATTTTTTCCATGGGTGGGGGCGGGTTTAAATAATATCGTTTCCGGTTGGATGGGAATGATAAAGTCAAGGTCAATAATTCCACATTCCCCCACTCACTACTCCCAACGGATCAATCCCCATCCCGAACGGTGTAACCGGAATTGATATAACCTCGAAGCACTTCTTAAGGCTATTGGCGAACCCGCCCCTAGGGGTTTATTGCAAATTCTGCAAGAGGTGAGAATGAATGGCTAAAAATGAACAGTGATGTGTCTTTACCGCAAGTTTCGGTGGTTGTGCCTGTTTACAACGGCGAGAGGGATTTGCCGGAGTTGATGGAGTGCCTGCGATCGCAAACTTATCCGATCGACAGTGTAGAATATCTCTTAGTAGACAACAACAGTCGCGATCGCACTTCAACCATCATCCAAGCAGCAGCTTCTAACCCCTCCTGGATCCCACCCTTGGTAAGCGGGGGAAGCAATTTCAATCGAATAACCATTCGCCCCCTCGCGGAAAATCAGATTCAAAGTTCCTACGCCGCCCGCAATAAAGGAATTCGCGCCTCAACAGGCGAAATCATTGCATTTACCGATGCAGACTGTCGCCCGGAATCTGACTGGCTGGAAAATTTAGTTAAGCCATTTGTTGACTTAGAAGTAGGAATTAGCGCTGGGGAAATACTCGCCCTCCCCGGTAAAACTATTTTAGAACAACACGCCGAGCGCGAAAATACTTTATCTCAAAAACATACTCTCGCTCACCCTTTTTGTGCCTACGGTCAAACAGCAAACTTAGCTGTACGCAAGCAAGTTTTAGAAACAGTAGGTTTGTTTCGCCCCTACCTCACTAGCGGTGGCGATGCTGACTTGTGCTGGCGGATTTTGCGGGAAACATCCTATAAAATGTATTTTGCCGAAAATGCGATCGTCCGACACCGGCACCGTTCTACAATAAAACAGTTGCAAAGTCAATGGTATCGGTACGGCGAATCAAATAAATATTTGCACGAACTCTACGGTGTCGATTTGATGCGAGAATTCACAACAGGGGAATATTTTTACCGGCTGGCTAGGTGGCTGTTAAAGGAATTTCCGGTGGCTGCTGCCAAAAGTGCGTTAGCGAAGCCCTCGAAGAGGATCGCCTCGAACGATCTGGTAGATTTGTTTAATACGCCGATCGGTCTAGTGAATGTTAGGGCAAGGTCTATGGGACAGCGCCAAGCCAAACTTCCCGAATCAGCTTGGCAGATTGAGCGGTTTTAATCGGTTTTAATATTTTAGAGCAATAAATCATTGTTCGATCGCACTTGCGATTGACAAATATTCGTTTGTACGCAATCCCCCCCTATATATACCTATAAGTAGAGTTTATCGGTATAGCTAAATATGCTGAATTAGAAAAATGAAAATTTAACGCAATACTTAATATAAAATTAATAAGTCTATTCTTCCCCCCTAGTCTCAAAACAACGAGTAACTCGAATACTGACGCCAAAATAGCCTCTAATTCTGCCTTCTGGCTTTTCAGTGCTGTCGTTTGCGCGATCGGAATTATTCTCAGAATTTTAAATTTTTGTAACCTTTACAGGTAATGCCAATGGCTCAAATCTTACTCCAGACAGTTTGGTTTATACCTTGCTATCCACTTATCGGCGGAGTTCTGTCGATGCTTTGGTTTCCAGCAGTTACCCGCCGCACGGGACCAAGACCATCCGGTTACGTGAACGCCATATTAACCTTGTTCGCTTTCCTACACGGCGTCATCGCCCTCACAGCTATCTGGAACCAACCGGCCCGGCACCAGTTAATTCCCTGGCTGAATGTAGCAGGTTTAGACTTAACCATTCCCCTAGAAATCTCTGCTGTCACCGTCGGCGCGACAGTTTTAGTTACCGGACTGAACTTGCTGGCGCAGATTTATGCTTTCGGTTACATGGAAATGGACTGGGGCTGGGCTAGATTGTTTTCCCTGATGGGGCTGTTTGAAGCGGGGATGTGCGGCTTGGTACTGTGCAATTCTCTCTTCTTCAGCTACATGATTTTGGAAGTTCTGACTTTGGGTACTTACCTGCTAGTCGGGCTGTGGTTCAATCAGTCTTTGGTGGTGACAGGCGCCCGCGACGCTTTCTTAACCAAGCGGGTGGGTGACTTATTCCTGCTGATGGGAGTAGTCGCCATTCTGCCGCTGGCTGGAACTTGGAATTTTGACGAGTTGGCTGTTTGGGCCCAGACTGCAAAGCTTGACCCCACTGTAGCGACGCTGTTGACCTTAGCTTTGATTGCCGGGCCGATGGGTAAGTGCGCTCAGTTTCCCTTGCACCTGTGGCTGGATGAGGCGATGGAAGGCCCGCTGCCGGCGACGATTTTGCGGAACACCGTAGTTGTTGAAACTGGTGCTTGGATATTGATTAAGTTGCAGCCAGTGATTGCTTTGTCGCCGATTGGCATGACCGCAACTATTGCTGTGGGTGCTGCGACGGCGGTGGGTGCTTCATTAATTGCGATCGCCCAAATTGACATCAAGCGCACGCTTTCCTATATAGTCAGCTCTTACATGGGCTTAGTATTTATCGCCGTCGGCACCGGACAAGCCCAGACAGCCCTGACATTAATATTTGCCTACAGCTTGGCAATGGGTTTGCTGGTGATGAGCATCGGTTCGGTAGTTTGGAACAGCATCACTCAGGATGTCCGGTCTCTCGGCGGTTTGTGGGGAAAGCGGCCCATATCGGCCATATCGTTTATTGTCGGTAGCGCTGGATTGGTGGGACTGCCGCCCTTCGGCTGTTTCTGGGCTTTAGAAGAATTCACATCCCGGCTTTCGGAAGCTCAGCCTTTGCTGTTAGGAATAGTTTTGTTTGTAAACGCCGTCACTGCTTTTGGGTTGGTGCGCGTCTTCGGTTTAGTTTTTGGCGGCAAACCAAAGCAAATGACCGAACGAGCGCCGGAAGTTCACTGGCCTTTTATCTTGCCGATGACTGTTTTAATGGGCTTTACTTTGCACGTTCCCCACTTGCTGGCGGTGTGGAATTTATTGCCTGTGGCAAGTTTGAATTATACCGCAAGCGGACTGCTAGTTTTGTCAACGGCGATCGGCATCGGTGCAGGAGCATTTGTTTACCTGAACGACAAATGGGAAAAACCGGTGCGAATTGGTTCTCAAGCTTTGCAAGACTTTTTTGCCTACGACTTTTACACGGCCCAACTTTACCGGGTGACAGTGATATTTGCAGTCGGTTTAGTTGCTCAAGTTATCTCCTGGGTCGATCGCAATATTGTTGACGGATTCGTGAACTTAATCGGTTTTGCAACGGTTTTCGGCGGGCAAAGCCTCAAATACAACGTTAACGGTCAAACTCAGTTTTACGCCTTGACAATTCTGTGCGGAGTTGCACTTTTGGGGCTGCTCATAAGCTGGCCAATGCTAGCTCGCCTGTCGCTGATTGTAGGCGGGTAAAAATATTTGAAATTTAAGATTTTAGGTGACAGTTTTAATCTAAAATCTTAAAAACATGAAGTCTTGAATAAAGATTTCCAACTCGTTCAAATAAGGCAGCATCAATGAACTCAAACAACAGACAATTCAATCTTTCCCGGCGCAATTCCCTCAAATTTGTCGCAGGTGCTATTGGTACAGGGATAATCGCAGCACGAGCAGGCGCTGAGTTGGCTGCACCCGAACCAGTAATGGCTGAAAATCCCCCGAATCCCGATCGAGCTCTGCAACTGTTAATCAAGGGGAACGAGCGGTTTGTTGAGAACAAACGAAAATATCCCGACCAAGACTGGAAGCGCATCACCGAAGTTGCCCCATCTCAAGCACCCTTTGCTGCTATTCTCGGCTGTGCAGATTCCCGCGTTCCTGCGGAAATTGTCTTCGATCAAGGATTTGGAAATATATTTGTCTGTCGCGTGGCCGGAAATGTGGCTACCCCAGAAGAAATTGGCAGCCTGGAATTTGCCGTCGTGGAACTGGGAGTAAAAGTGATTTTGGTACTCGGGCATGAAAGGTGCGGTGCGGTAAAAGCAGCCATCGAAGGAGGTGCTCTTCCCGGTCACATTGGCAGTTTGACCGAGGCAATTAAGCCTGCTGTAGAAAGCTCGAAAAACCAACCGGGCGATAAGGTAGAAAATGCCGTCAAAGCGAATGTTTGGCTGCAAGCTAACAGGTTGAAAGCCTCTCCAGTTCTCTATCAGTTAATCCAACAGAGTAAACTGAAAATTGTTGGTGGATACTACGATTTAGACACGGGGGCATGCACTATTCTTCCTGTGCCGTGGCAGATTTAAATAACCTCGAAGCACTTCTTAAGGTAATTTGCAATAAACCAGCCCCTACGGGTTTATTGCAAATCGTGCAATAGGTGAGATTGTAGGCGGGTAAAGACATTTAAAATTTAAGATTTTAGGTGACAGTTTTAATCTAAAATCTTAAAAATATGAAGTCTTGAACAAAGATTTCCAAGTCGTTCAAATAAGGCAAAACGAATGAACTCAAACAACAAACAATTCAATATTTCCCGGCGCAATTCCCTCAAATTTGTCGCAGGTGCTATTGGTACAGGCATACTCGCAGCACGAGCAGGCGCTGAGTTGGCTGCACCCGAACCAGTAATTGCTCAAAATGACATTACTCCCCAGGCAGCTCTGCAAAAGTTAATCGACGGGAACAAGCGGTTTGTTGAGAACAAACGCCAAAATCCCAACCAAACCTTGGCGCGCGTCACCGAAGTTGCCCAAACTCAAAAACCCTTTGCTGCTATTCTCGGCTGTGCAGATTCCCGCTTTCCTGCGGAAATTATCTTCGATCAAGGAATTGGAGATTGCTTTGTCGATCGCGTGGCCGGAAATGTGGTTACCCCAGAAGAAAAGGGCAGCCTGGAATTTGGCTGCCTGGTACTGGGAGCAAAAGTGCTTATGGTAGTCGGGCATGAAAGGTGCGGTGCGGTAAAAGCAGCCATCGAAGGAGGTGAACTTCCCGGTCAAATTGGCAGTTTGACCAATGCCATTAAGGCGGCTGTAGAAAGGTCGAAAAACCAACCGGGCGATAAGGTAGAAAATGCCGTCAAAGAGAATGTTAGGCTGCAAATTGAGAACTTGAAAAAGTCTGCAGTTCTCTCTCAGTTAATTCAAGAGAATAAACTGCTAATTCAGGGTTGCTACTACGATTTAGACACGGGGGCAGTCAGTCTGGTTTCTTAGTCGTGATGCAATTTGGGATTGATAATTTGGGAAAAGTTAACATCTAAACTCTCAAATTCACGATCGAAGCCCGAGGCATAGGACGATCGACTTGTAGGGTGCGTCATACCGAGTTATAGACAAATTAGCGAGGGTTTGGGGCTCGGACGCACCTTACAACCTGTGTCCTGAGCGTTCAAGACGGAAATTATCACACACAAAAACCAGAAAAATTGATTCTTTACTCTTTACTCTTTACTCTTGACACATTATGCTTAGTGCCTTGCTCTGGTTGCCCGCGTTGGGCGCTGCGGTAGTCGGGTTCCTGCCCGGAAATATCAATGGGATGCGTCTGCGTTCCATAGCCTCGGCTTTTGCTTCTGCTATTTTCATTTTGAATATCTGGCTGTTGACTCAATTCGATACAGCCAATTCTGGACTGCAATTTCAAGAATATTTGCCTTGGATTCCACAATTAGGTTTGAGCTACAACTTGGGCATTGACGGCTTGTCCTTGCCGCTGCTCGTTTTAAGTGCTTTGCTGACGCTATTAGTCATTTACGGCACTGGCGAAAAGATGGAGCGCCCCCAGCTTTACTACGCTTTGATTTTGCTAATCAATGCTGGTATTGCCGGAGCTTTGATGTCTCAAAATTTGCTGCTGTTTGTACTGTTTTACGAAGTAGAATTAATTCCTTTTTACCTGTTGATTGCGATTTGGGGCGGAAAGCAGCGGGAATACGCTGCCATGAAGTTTTTGATCTACACGGCAGTTTCGGGACTTTTAGTGCTGGCAGCATTCTTGGGTGTGGCTTGGCTGAGCGGTTCTTTAAATTTCGATTACAGTGCGATTACCACTCACGAATTGCCTCTAAAAGTGCAGTTAATCCTGCTAACAATTTTGCTAATTGGGTTGGGAATTAAAATTCCCTTGGTGCCGCTGCACACTTGGCTACCGGATGCTTACGTCGAAGCTTCGCCAGCAACAGCTATTTTGCTGGGAGGGATTCTGGCGAAGTTGGGAACTTACGGTTTAGTGCGGTTTGGGTTGCAGATGTTTCCCGAAACTTGGTCGATTATAGCTCCCGGTTTAGCGATTATCGGGACTGTGAGCGTGATGTACGGGGCTTTGAGCGCGATCGCCCAAAAAGACATCAAGCGCATGGTAGCCTATAGTTCGATCGGGCATATGGGCTACATCCTCGTTGCCTGCGCTGCGGGTACGAAGCTGGCATTAATCGGCGCTGTCGGGCAAATGGTAAGCCACGGTTTAATTTTAGCTTTGCTGTTTTATTTGGTAGGCATCATCGAAACCAAAGTCGGCACGCGGGATTTGGACGTGCTCAACGGTTTGATGAACCCGATGCGGGGTTTACCCACTGCCAGTTCCCTGTTAGTTTTGGGCGGCATGGCAAGCGCCGGAATTCCTGGTTTGGTGGGTTTTGTTGCCGAATTTTTAGTATTTCAAGGCAGTTTCTCGATCTTTCCAATTCCAACTTTACTCTGCATTTTAGCTTCGGGTTTAACAGCAGTTTACTTTGTGATTCTGCTCAACCGCACCTGTTTTGGGAAGTTGGACAATGCCACGGCTTACTACCCTCCAGTTACGTTTGCTGAAAATATGCCGGCGCTGGTTTTGGCGGGTCTCATTTTTGTGTTGGGAATTCAACCTGCTTGGCTGCTCAAGTGGAGCGAATCTACTACAAATGCGATCGTTGCTACTCTGCCGGCTGACAGAAATGCCCAAGTTGCTATTAGCTATCCCCTAGAACATTCGGCTCTTGAAATCGCGTCTACACAAACGAAGTCCGCCTCCGCAGACTAAGAGAATTTACTCGTTACCAGGCTCTGCCTGGAAACGCAGACCCGGAGGCTGTGCCTCCAATTTTCCGGCTGTGGCCTGGATCTCGGTTCCCAAGCAGAGCCGGAAAACCAGTTAAAGAATCGCAGCTTTTTGCAATAATTCAAAATATTTAGATTCACTGAATCAAAGGAAGAAACAATGGTACAAACCCCTAATAAACCAGCAACTAAACTACCTCCTTCCAAACACCAATTTGCCGAAGTAATTCACAGGCTGGAAGCTGGCGGCGCGATGATTCCAGATACGCCGGAAAATCTGATGCAAATCATCGCTATCTGGAAAGCTTACGCAGTGCCGATGGATTTCTACTGGCGGGATTTGCTTTACATCGCCGAACGGGTATTTTTACACCCGCTTCCCTTCTTTAAATACTTCTTGCCCCAGGAGTATTTAGACTTGCAAAATCACTATGCAGGCGACGGTGCAGATTTGCGGATTTGGCGCGGGACTGGAAGTGTTCACCCGGAACTTTTGGAGTTCATGGAGAAGGGTGAAACTGGTAAAATGCCGCGGCTGTTTCACCATTTGTGGCACGATCGCATTAACATGGAATTTGCGGAAGAGTGCATGAGGGCAATGCTTTGGCACCGGGGCTTGTACGTGCCGACCAATCAATTCGATCCTTATTTGGACAGTGACGAATATAAGGCTAATGCCGATCGGGCAATTAAAGCTTACTTCAAAAAAGACCCGTTCATGCTGGGACTGCACAAAGCATTTCCAGAAATGTTTTTAGAACAGTGCCGCCAAATGTCTTATTACAGCAATCTCGGTTTATTCTGGGAAGTCATGGCGCCGGTGTTTTTTGAGGTTTCCGACTTGTACGACGAAGGGAAAGTTACCACAGTCCCGCAGGCGATGGATTTCCTAGTAAATGGCATATTTGCGATCGCCGGACGCCCGATTTACCACCACGTTTACATCGACGGCGAGAAGTACGAAATCATCCCCAAATCTAAGGGTTTCACTTGGCTTTACGAAGCAGCGTTACCTTACGTGGAAGCTGTATTTTATCGCACTTCGCCATTCCGAGGCACCAAATCTTACAACGCTCAAGCTAAGGAAGTTCCTGAGGATCAAAAAGACTTCCACTACGGAGTTTTGTATGCAGACAAATTCCCGGTAGGTACGGCGGGGATTCCGCCGACTTTGCTAGCACAAGATATGCTGCATTTCCTGCCGCCGTATTTGAAGGATTTCTACAAACAGCGCTGTCGCGGCGAAGATGATATCCTAAATCAAATTGGGGTGACATTTCAGCGATCGATGTACTGCGTTACTTCGGCGGTGATTCAAGCTTTGCGGACTGCTCTTTTGTATCCTTTAGATGACCAGAATCCAAAGCATTTGAAGGCAAATCGGGCTTTCTTTGAGGCTCAGCTCGATCGCTTCTGTCGCCCGGAATACGGCATGAAATATGCTGCGAAGTTGAATAATATTCAGACTTCGGATTATAGGTAAAGGATGTTTGCCGGAGGCATCTTAGCTTGCAAGTCCGCCAGGGGTTTCAACCCCTGGCTCAAAGCTCAAGTCGGTTGAAACTCATATGTTGCACCATTCTCAAAAATTATTTTATGAACAGGCAAGATGCCTGTTCCACAATAAAATTTATCTTTTGTGGAACAGGCATCTTGCCTGTTGCTGACAAGGGTGCAAGATCTCAGTTGAAACCGACTGGGAAAAATGAGAGCTTTTTTAAGCCGTTTCAAAAGTCCTATAATATTAAGCCAGTTGGCATCGAAATTATTCATCACTCTCTGTTCTTTTCCTCTGATATCGTTTTCGGTTGCATGGGCACGATCGAGTCAAGGTCAATAATTCCACATTCCCCGACGGACGACTCCCGACTCCCGACTCCCGACTCCTCATCCCGAACGGTGTAACCGGAATTGATATGATTTCTCTGCGTTAAGAGCGTTCTCTGCGGTTTAATCATTCCGATACAACCAGAAACGATATAACCAATAACAAATAACCAATAACTATGGACAGCAAAGATCTAGCCAAATATATCGAAGCAAAGGACGGGATTTCCAAACCTTGGCTGTTGGTGCAACTGCGACTAAAAAAATTGCAAGAAAGGCGATCGGAGATTTCTGCTGAAGAGTATATGACAGAACTTACCGACATTCACAAAGATTTAATGAATCTGGGGGAATGGTGGCTGGGAATCGAGGATGAAGTGTTTTAAAATTTAAGGAAGTATCCGATCGTTCCGCGGTAATTTATAGCACTGTCAGAAGCTATGCTCGTCGTCCTGAAATGGCAATGGTTGACTTTACTTGCCTGCGGAAGTTAGCTCGGACTTTTGATGTGATGATTGAGCATTTGGTTGAGGTTTTGGAGGAATAGGTCGATCGGTCTTTCCACCTTTCCACTAAGCTGTCGCGCATTTAAATTGTATATTCAGGGCGGGCGGGACGCCCACCCCACAAGACTTTGATTTTTTTTGACATACAGTTTAAATGCCGCAACAGCTTATAAACCTTTGTGTTCCGTCTTGTCAAAAGGCGCTTAAACACTTTGCAGCGCAAATAAAAGCTGAGCTTAAAGGTGCTAAGATTTAGTCAAAGTTGTTAATCTCCCGTTACCTTTGTGACTAGAGCCAGTACCGCCATCGGAGTCAGCCCAATTATCAAGGAACTTGTGCAGAAAAAGGCGCTAGCAACCCGACTAACGCTGAAGGAAATTATCTATGTCGGGATGCTGGCGATGGACGAATTAGACGAAAAGCGCTTGCAAGAGTTGGCTGACAAGGTGCATCAGATGCAGGTGAATGGGGAGATTTGAGGGGAAAAGGGCGAATCCCTACCCCAACCGAAGGCAGGCGCGTTCGGGATAGCTTCGCTCGCGCGGACTTCGGGTGAAGTAAGGATCGCGAATTAAATAACTTACAATTTTAATTGTTATTGTGGGATGGGCGTCCCGCCCGTCCAAAAAGGACGGGC
>NZ_JAUBTO010000149.1:0-19245 GCF_036702495.1 Microcoleus sp. C2D2
ATAAGACCATAAAACTCCTTGTGGGTAGAGGCAGTTGCTATGAAACAGAAACCTAAATCGTGAGGTTTGGGAATCACTGCGCCTTGTTTGCCGGTGAGGATGTCAACGGGCTGATGCTCAAACGGTTGGCGAATGATTTACATCCCAAATGGGTTCTATCAGAGTCCCAGCGTGAATAACTGTGAAGTTTTGTCGCTTTTTCGCGAAGTGCTTCCAGGCACTGCGGTAGACTAACCTTTAATTCTCTGTGCAGGCTATAGCGGTGTCACCTCGCCGTCAAATCTGTTAATTCGCAGAGCCAGCAAATTTTTAGTGACTCGTTGGGAGCCTTTATTCAATGTCTCATTCAGTCAAAATTTACGATACCTGCATCGGCTGCACTCAGTGCGTCCGGGCTTGTCCGACTGACGTTTTGGAGATGGTGCCCTGGGATGGCTGCAAAGCAGCTCAGATTGCCTCATCTCCCCGCACCGAAGACTGTGTAGGCTGCAAGCGTTGCGAAACTGCTTGCCCCACCGATTTTCTGAGCATCCGGGTTTACCTGGGAGCAGAAACCACTCGCAGTATGGGTCTAGCTTACTAAAAATCGATCGACACGCCGCTCAAATTAGGGGCACAAGAGAGGGGGCGATTAAATTGCCCCCTCTTTTTTTGTCGCGGAATCTGCATTCTGGGGCCCGAAGAAGGTAAAAATGATAAAACTTGAGTTTTATTGCGATCGCTAAGCAGGAGTAGTACGTTAAATGTGCGGAATCGTTGGCTATATCGGCACGCAAGCAGCAAGCGAGATTTTGCTAGCAGGATTGGAGAAACTAGAATACCGGGGCTACGATTCAGCGGGCCTTGCTACCATCTCCGAAGGAGAAATTACCTGCATCCGAGCAAAGGGCAAATTGCACAGCCTCCGGGAAAAGCTAGCAGAGATAGACTCTCTGGCTCCCATCGGCATCGGGCACACCCGCTGGGCAACTCACGGCAAACCAGAGGAATATAACGCTCATCCTCACCTGGATAATAGCGGCCGAGTTGCAGTAGTTCAAAATGGAATTGTCGAAAATTATCGCGAGTTGCGGAAAGAATTGAAAGCAAAGGGACATAAATTTGTCTCGGATACAGATACAGAAGTTATTCCTCATTTAATAGCTGAATTTTTGCAAGAAGCAAGAAGCAAGAAGCAAGAAGAAAAAGATAAAAAAACAGAGAAAATTGCTGATTTATCGTTTTTGGAAACTGTTTTAAAGGCGGTAAATAAATTAGAAGGAGCCTTTGCGATCGCCGTTATCTGTGCAGATTTTCCAGAGGAAATAATTGTCGCCAGACAGCAAGCTCCTTTGGTGATTGGCTTTGGTGCTGGCGAATTTTTCTGCGCTTCCGACACGCCGGCCTTAGTATCTCACACCCGCACAGTTTTGTCCTTAGAAAATGGCGAATTGGCAAGGCTAACTTCGATGGGAGTGGAAGTTTACAGCTTTACAGGGGAAAGGCTGAAAAAAAGCCCGCGCATCCTTGGTTGGAGTCCGGTTTTAGTCGAAAAACAAGGCTTCAAACACTTCATGCACAAGGAGATTTATGAACAGCCAGCCGTAGTCCGAGCTTGTTTGGAGGCTTATTTAGACAGCGAGTGGCAGCCGGAAAATCCGCGCTCTCCCATCAATCTCAACTTGCCCAAGGAACTTTGCGCCGATGTCGAACAAATTTCAATTCTCGCCTGCGGAACGAGCTGGCACGCCTCGCTAATTGGCAAATATTTGTTGGAACAATTAGCTAATATTCCCACTGCGGTGCAGTACGCTTCTGAGTACCGCTACGCACCGGCACCGCTGACAGCAAATACTTTAACTATTGGGGTAACTCAGTCGGGAGAAACGGCGGACACGCTGGCTGCTTTGGGGATGGAACAGCAGCGCCGCGCGGGTTTTACCGATAAATTCCGGGCGAGAATGTTAGGCATTACTAACAGGACTGAAAGTTCGATCGCCCACATGATGCCGCACGTGATCAATACCCACGCCGGTATAGAAGTCGGCGTTGCTGCGACTAAAACTTTTGTGACTCAGTTGATGGCATTCTATTTCTTAGCTTTGGATTTGGCGCACCAGCGGCAAACAATCAGCACTGAGAGATTGGCAGAAATTATTACGGGTTTGCGCCAGTTGCCGGCGGAAATTGAGAAGTTTTTGGAGATTCAAGAACAGTATGTGGAAGAATTGTCCCACCAGTTCACGGAAACCCAAGATTTTATCTTTGTGGGGCGGGGTATTAACTTTCCGATTGCTTTGGAAGGGGCGCTGAAACTGAAGGAAATTAGCTACATTCACGCCGAAGGATATCCGGCGGGAGAGATGAAACACGGCCCGATCGCTCTTTTGGATGCGAAAGTGCCTGTAGTGGCGATCGCCATGCCCGGTAGCGTCTACGAAAAGGTGCTTTCCAACGCTCAGGAAGCCAAGGCCCGCGACGCCCGTTTAATTGGCGTGACGCCGAAGCAAGGTGTGGCGGAAGCCGATATTTTTGACTACGTTTTGCCGGTGCCTTTGGTGGATGAATTGTTGTCGCCGATTGTGACAGTGATTCCGCTGCAATTGTTGGCTTATCACATTGCGGCGCGTCGGGGTTTGGATGTGGATCAGCCGCGCAATTTGGCGAAGTCGGTGACGGTAGAATAAAAAAATTCAGTTGGCAGTTGGCAGTTGGCAGTTGACTGTTGACTGTTGACTGTTGACTGTTGACTGTTAGCAGTTGTGATTGGTTATTTGTTATTTGTTATCAATAACCTTCCCGGCTCTGCCTCCAATGCCCGATGCCCGATGCCCGATGCCCGATGCCCGATGCCCGATGCCCTATTCCCTCTGGCTGACTCCGCAAATTGCGGCTAACAGCAACCAGCTTGTAGTATTGAGTCGGAAATCAAACAGCGTCACGTCTACAGTGTTAAATAGCGTACAGGCGACGAAGGCTAATAAATAACTGAAAAAAATTAGGCGATCGGTCGCTCTTACCTCTTGACAAACTACCTGATTGTTGCTATTAGTTATAGATTTTTGATTGAGATATAAAGCATTTTCCGCTACTTCCTGTGTGGCTATTTGCTCGTGTTTGATATCCGCAGGAAAAAGCGGCCAATTCGCCAGCAGTAAAACACCCCTAGCCAAAACCCAGCCAACTAAACTAAACAACAAAAGCGTTGCGGGTATTCCCGTTTCCGCAGTCAACATCAGTATCAAACTGTGAGGATGACCCAGCCATTCTTGCATCTGAGCTTGATAGAGAGGCGTAAAATTTCGCAATCCCCAACCAGTCCAAGGACGCTGCTGAGTCATCGACCAAGCAAATTCCCACTGAGTAGTTCTCAAAGTAGCTGTCGGCCGATTTGGGAACATCTCGTCGGTGAGTCTAGCCCAAAAGAAAGCAGGGACAATTATTCGCAAATACTGCCGTAAAGGTTCGGGGCCAAAAGCAGACAAAAAAACTGTGCTAGCCACACTAAAAGCCGCAGCTAATAATTTTTTATAACCCGAATAAAATGCAAAAGCCAAAACTGCCAAAACTGCCAGCCCCCAAGCATTGCGAGAATTAGTAAAAATTAAAGCAACAGCATTTCCGATCGCTGCAAAACTTAAAAATAGGAATTGGGCATTGGGCATTGGGCATTGGGCATTGGGCATTGGGCATTGGGCATTGGGCATTAATATTCCTTCTTCCCTGGAACCTCTTCCTTCTGACTCCTGACTCCTGACTCCCGAGTTTTGCTCAATAATTAATCCGTGTATCCGTGTCAAAATCCGTGTCGTGCCTTCCTTCTTCCTTGCGAAGCCTTCGATCCACAGTCCCAGTGCTAGAATAAAAGCAATTGTCAGATAGCAAGCTAAAATATTAGCGTACATAAACACAGAAGCCATCCGGCCGGGGGGATTGCCTTTCGGTTCGAGTACCCAGCCAAAAACAGGCTGCAATTGATCGATGCCGCTCCAACCTAAAAATTGCTGTCCCAGACCTAAAATTATCACGGGAATTGAACTAATTACAATCATCCAAGACAAGTGCCGCAATTGAGGCAGAGTTTGAATTAAACTGCTGAAAGTTGCAAACAATAGAAAGAACGGCAAGAAATTGTACAACCCTAAAAAAGCCTCGATGCGGTTGTTGGCAAAAACCGCTGTGATGACTAGCAGCGCGCTCAGAATTGCAAATCCTCGATTCAGCGGGCGGCGACTAATTTGACGGAACTTTTGCTTGCAAGTGCCGGCCAATCCCAGGAATACACCTAAAGCTCCCAAAATCGGAATTAAAGGAAAAATCAGCATCCCCACTTGAGCGAAATTCCAAGGGATTTGCAGGCGGCGATCGGGATGTTTTTGGAGGCAAGACTTGAGATTTTCGCCTGTCAGTTGGGCAGCTAATTTCAACCGATTTTTGATATTCACCCACACTCCCAATCTCACATCTAAAATCTACAATCTACAATCGTTAAGCTAGTTGCCAAACGCATTCCGATCGCGTTAATCGAATTTGAGCTAAGGCAAAAATGGTCGGGATAATCCGGCCGTAGTTCGTGGAAATCGATCGCCAACCCAAATCCGCAAAAAACCAAGTCCACATCACCGGGCCGAGAAACGAGAACACGCTGCGCGTCGCACCGTAACGAGCGGCACTCACAGCCATACCGCGCCGCGCTGTCTGAATTGCGACATAATTTTGAAACTGGGTTGCTGCGGTTGCAGTCCCTGTAACCACGGCTTGTTTTGCCATTTCATAGGTGGCAAAATGCAGCGCAAATTGATTTGCCATCAATTTAAGCAACATTGGTTTTAAGATGGAACTGACAGCTAAAGCGCTGCCGCCTTTGAACAGCAAACCGAGCGGGTCTTTTTCCGCAGAAATTGGCAGGGGTTCTGAGAGTTTGGACTCAACGATGGCTCGCTGTACGCGCACTGTCAGCGCTTGCTGTTCGTCGGCCGGCAAACCCTTCCAGGCGCGGCCCATTAAGTGCAGAAATACTTCGGCCTCTAAGTCGGTGGTTGACAACTGTTTGGGATAAAGGATTTTGAGATAGTGGCAAACTTGAATTAGTGCTTGTCTGTAAGTTACTTGTTCGGTTCGCCCTCTGAGTACCGTCAACCCGTCGGCTGCAAGATAGCGAAACCGCTGCTCTACGGCGTCTAGCCATGCTTGGCGATCGCGGCTTTGTACGTCTAGGGGTGCGGGGGTTTGCACGTAATCTAAAGGGTTAAACTTGCGGCTGAACAGAAGTTCTGTTAGTTGTTGCAATTCTTCTTCTGTTGCCAATTCTAGTGCTGCTCTGAGTTCGTCCAAAATTTTGCCCTCCCGTATACGATTTTAGATTTTAGATTTTAGATTTTAGATTGCTGCTGGTTGACAACCAGTGGGATTTAGGATTTACCTACAGTGGCATTTTTTTATCTGGTCTTAATCATGGATTCGTGCCAGCCCTTATTCTACTACCTGGCGCAGGACGATCGACAGGCTTTGCACAGAATATCCGACTGCTAGAAGCCATAACCTCAGCAGCTACATTGATAAGCGGACGCGCATCTAAATTTTAGAGTCAAGTTTGGAGTGTCCCGCCCGCCCTAAAAATACAATTTAGATGCCCGACAGCAAACCCGGAACCCCTCGGTACGTCTGCAACCCCGCAGCTTGAGGAGTCAAACCGTCGCCCTGAATACCCACTATTTTATTGGCTATAAACAAAGGAAAAATAATTTAGTGTACTTCTGTTCAAAAATGTCAGTTAATCCTATAATTAATTTGGTTTTTTTAGAACAATGTAAATAATGTCTTCTTCTGTCGCACCGTTTTTTGGGCAGGGATATTGGCAAGATATTTTCAATCTCAAGCAGGATCTACAGGATTTTTTAAACTCCAATTTAGAAAAAATTGAACAAAAGCTTGCCCTCGGTCAACAATCCCTAAAAAAAATAGGTCATCGGGATTTTGTTTGGGAAAAAGCTAGCGAGTTTTATCGCGATCGAGTCGGACAAGCTTACCTGTTTGACCTGGGATCTTGGCATATGTCCAATCAGGGTTACATAAAAGGCACTTTAACATTAATATCAGATAGGGCGGCCGATCGAGTTTTAGATTGTGGCGGCGGTATTGGCACTTATGCTATTGCAGCAGCTATTTGTCCTCAAGTAGAACAAGTAGTCTATGGCGATCTTAACCCCATAAATTGCAATTTTGTTCAAAGCCGAGCTGCTAAGTTAGGCTTGATTGACAAAATATCCTGTTCTCTTGAAGTATCTCCGACGGAAGCTTTCGAGGCGATTATTTGTTGAGATGTGATGGAACATTTACTAAATCCCAGTCAGCAATTGAGGGATTTTCACCAAAGGCTGGCTCCGTCAGGGAAGATTATCCTTAACTGGTATTTATTTAAAGGTTTTCATCAAAAATTTCATTTTTACCTAGAATACCAGGAAGAAATCAACACATTTTTTATCAACTTCAGTCTAATGTTAGCGAGGTTTTTCACCCTGATTAAATCACGGCTAGTTGCTATCGCAAATTAATGGCAAGTTAAGAAATCAGCTCAAGGCTTATTTCCTATAAAAAGTCCGGTAAGTAATGTATCTGGAAGTTCAATTATGTTCGATGTTGCGGTGATTGGTGCGGGTATGGCGGGATCCAGTTGCGCTCAACGGTTGCGTCAAGCTGGTTATGCTGTGGCGGTTGTTGAGAAATCTCGCGGCGCGGGGGGACGAGTCGCTACCCGCCGCGTACAGGGTACTAGGGCCGATCACGGGGCTCGCTATTTGGAACCGCAGGGAGATGCGGTGCAGGGGTTAATTGAGGTTTTGGTCGATCGCCACATCCTCAAACTCTGGACAGATAGTGTGGGAGAATTCCGACAAGGAGAAATGTTCTCTATTCCTAGTTCTTGTTATGTCGCACCTGCTGGTATGAATGCTATTGGTAAATACCTGGCTGAGGATTTAGATATTTGGTACGGCCGCCGCGTCAAAGCTATTTCTCGTACCGACAGTCAAATGTGGCATCTTTCTCTGGAAGTTACCGACGACAATTTAGAGATACCTCAAGAATTGATTGCTAAGGCTGTGGTTGTGGCAATTCCTGCTCCTCAAGCTTTAATGTTTTTGGATGCTGATATCGGTTTGCCATCTGATTTTCTTGACAAATTGCGTTCTGTGGAGTACGACCCTTGCATTACGGTTATGGCTGGCTATTCTGCGGCAAAACAGCAAGATTTAAGCAATCTAAATCCGCAGTGGAAATCTGTTTCTTTTCCCGATAATGCAGATTTAGCTTGGATTGGCTGGGACAGCAGCAAGCGGCTCGATCCGCAGCAGCCGGTGTTTGTGGTTCACAGCAGCGCAATTTTTGCAGAACGCTATTTAGAAGCTGTTGATTTGGAAACTGTCGGTCAGGAATTGCTCGATCGCACTTCTGAATATTTAATCCCTTGGCTGAAACAGCCGGAATGGTTGCAGGTTCACCGCTGGCGCTATGCTTTTTGTCGAAACCCTTTGCCTGTTTCTTGTTTGGCGGCGGAGGGGACTTTGCCGCTGGTTTGTGCGGGGGATTTGTGCGGGGAAGGTCAAATAGAGGGTGCTTTGCGATCGGGTTTGGCGGCGGCTAATTGGGTGAATTCTCAGTTGCAAAATTTGCCGTTAGATTCCAGCCTAAATTGGTAATGTGACATCCTCCCCCACCAAATCTTACGATTATGGTGGGGGCTTCCCAATTTCGCAATTGAGAGTTGCTGCCTCATAGGACTTGTACCCAAGTATCCTCCGCAGCCAGCAAACGCTAGTCCAAGCGTCCTTTTTGCCCGATTTAAAATGTTTATTCCAGAGTTCCAGTCTCGGTCGATAATCAATCCACAATGAGGACAATTATGAACTCTATCCTTGAGTGTTTTCTCGACCCGCTCACTACAACCAGAACATTCGATACTGGTTCCTCTAGGGTCATCTCCAATTGCCCACTTACCGCGTTTTACCGCAACTGCTTGCAGGATATTCAGGAAACTTCCCCAGGCTGCATCCAATATCGACTTGGCGAGTCGGGTTCTTGCCAAGCCCTTAATGTTCAGGTTCTCAAACGCTATCAAGTCGTACTGGTCACACAACCAATGTGCAACTTGATAATGAAACTCTTTTCTCTGTCTGGCAACATGCAGGTGGAGACGAGCAACCTTATTGGATTGTCGTTGGTGGTTTTTGCAACCCCTTTCCATCCGTGCCAGTTGCCGTTGATGACGAGCTAATTGCTGTTGAGACGAACGGTAAAACTGCGGAATCTCTACCGCTTGCCCGTCTGAGGTCGCCAAAAACTTCTCTAAACCTACATCTATGCCGACTGCATTCTTGATTTCATCGACTGGTAGCGGGTCAGGAACAGTCCCATCTTCCAGCGACAAACTCGCATACCACCCATCAGCTTTCCTGACTAAGGTAGCCTGCTTAATCGTGAACCCGTCCGGGATTGGACGATGCAGGATAACTTCAATCTCGCCAATTTTTGACAACTTGAGGATGTTCCCAACTAGATGCGCTCCGGCTTTTTGGCAGTTGACTCGTGGAAAGGTAAACGAGCAAATGTCACCCCGTTTCTTAAACCGAGGACGCCCACCACGTTTGCCTTTGTTGTCAGGAATCAACCAACGTTTCCAAGCCTTATCTAACCTCATTAAGTTCTGTTGTTGGCAATCGGCATAGATATTTTTGTACTCAGGAAACAATTCTTTGGTTTGGGGTAACTCCGATGCTTGAGTGTAGTAGTCAACTTTGTCAGGAATATCACCTATCGGTTCAGACACAATACTGCATCGGTCAATCTGACATCGAGTGCGGCGTAGCCAATCCAGCCTTTGAGCCAGTGCGTAATTGTAATGTCTACGCAGTAACTCTCCCCAGACTTCCATCGTGGACGCCTGTTCAGGAGTAGGGCACAGCTTGTACTGGTAGGTGATTAGCATATTGCTACTATACTGCATATAGCAATACAAAGTGAACCTATGAAAGCTATCACCTTTAGACTGCCAGAGCAAGAGTTAGAAACATTGCAAGCATACTGCCAACAGGAAGGAAGAAATCAGACAGATGTACTCAGAGAATACATTCGCAGTCTCAAAAGTAAGATTAAACGTGATGACAAAGATTAATTGGTCGCTTCCGTCCCTCCAGCAACCCGCCTATCCCCCATGCCACCAAACCCTACCGGGCTATGGTGGCAGTACCCCGGCGAAATTCTGATGGCTACCATTAAGGTATCGATTTTTCCTCTAACGCTATGATTGCCATCCCGTCTGGGTTTAGCCCGGAAGATTACCTTGCCCTCGAACCCGATAATACCGTCCGGCATCAATATCGGCGCGGTTTGGTGTACGCGATGGCGGGAGGTAGCGATGACCACAGCCGTCTCTGTATTAATTTTATAACTGCGATTAACCTTCTGGCGATCGAGATAAGGGGGTGTTGTCGCGTTCTTCGGAACCATCGCCACTGGCTAACTCGATCGCAATTATGGGCACCATATACTCGCGCCACAGCACGTAAGAGCGGCGAATTTCTCCGTCTAACAAAGGCGGAACGTTGGGGACGTAGAACCAGTCAGGGGCTTCGGCTCCGCGTTCGGGTGGGTCGGTTTCGCGCCAGTATATGCCACTATCTTGCCCGATCGCATATTGTCCGTCGGGGTGAAGCGTTTGCAGTGTGGTTTCTAGGGAGTCGGTCAGCAGGATACTCTGGGGATGTTGTTGGAAGTTCTTCACGAACGTGCCGTCTGATTCGGGGAGTTGGGTGCGATCCGGGAAGGCGGGGGGCAACCCTGTCGCACTGAGACTTTGGGTCATGGCTGGTACGCGATCGACTCGCGATCGAACTGATGCTCTGTTATAGCCTAGCGATTGTCGATCGATTTGTGTAGCCCAAGATAGCCATTGTTCTGAAAAATCGAGCAATCGACCTACAAAAAAAATGGAAAAATGGTGTAAAGTCCCACTTTTCCAAATTGTTATTTTTGTGCTGTTTCCTGGCGTTTTAACTCTTGTTCTTGCATCCGCAATAACTCGGGAACTGTTACGAAAATGTACCCTTCCTTTTTCAATCGAGCAATAATATCAGGTAAAGCTTTTACTGTTCTCGCTCGATTGCCGCCGCCGTCGTGCATCAGCACAATGCCCCCGGATTTTGCCTGCCTCATCACGTTGTCCATCAAAGATTCCGTAAGAGTCCGCCAATCAAAAGAATCAGCAGACCACATCACAACTGAATAATTTTTCTTTTGAGCGTAAGCTGCCAATCCATTGTTTAAAATGCCTCCTGGCGGGCGGAACATCGATGTTTGGATGCCGGTCAACTCCTCAATTAAGGATGAAGTGCGATCGATCTCGCGAGCGGCACCGTCTTCGTTATACTTAAGGTATTTGTGGTTCCAAGTGTGGTTGCCGATCGCGTGACCGGCGGCTGCGACCTGTTTGCCAATTTCGGGATAAGTTTGCAGGTATCTTCCTACCCAGAAGAATGTACCCTTAATATTGTTTTCCTTGAGAATATCTAGGATTTGTGTAGTTGTTTTCGGCCAGGGGCCGTCGTCAAATGTCAGGGCGATCGCCTTGTGCTGGGAGTCGAGTTTCGCCTCACGAAGGGTTGTACCTTGAAACTGATCCGGTACGGTTGATTGAAAGCGCATTCCCTGCAATTGGGCTAGAGCCTGTTGGGAAAATTCAACTCGATGGGCGATCGCCTGTTTGAACTGATTAATATTGGAGATCGGCTTTTGTTCTTGCGACTGGGATACGGTCAAGACTTGCGCCTGAGTCGGTTTCAATGGCTGATTTGCCCGCAAGTTAATCGGCAACGTCACACCCAGCAAAAAACTTGCTGTGGCGACCATAAAAGCAATGATTAAAGTTTTTCGCCGCCTCAACAGGACTTTCTTTTTTGTCACGTCATTCTCTCCTTCACACCTTGCACAGTTAATTTTAGATTTTATGTTGATATCAAGTTAATCAACTTTAGAACAATACTTCGGAAAGTTTTTGATTGCCAACAGTAGAATAAGGGTTCCAGGGCAATATGCTGGCACAGGACAGCGCTGACTACAATCTCAAAACCTAATTTCAATTGTGCGGACTTGTCGCAAAAGCTAAACCCGGTTTGGTTTCTTCGTAGATTTATCGTGACTCGCCGCAAAACTCGTAGAAACCGGGTTTCTAGCTACCTATGCGCGGGCCGTGAAACTGTCCGAAGTATTGTTAAAAGATCGTCTTAAATTTGATGGCACCTAAAGATGCTACTGCAAATGACCGATCGCGGGGAAGTCCGCCCGGATAAAAAAATTTAAGATTTGTGTGCAAGAAATCCCCTAACCCATGAAAACGGGGGATGGTTGAAATTTTTGCCCAGCCGCCGGGGAACGGCGCTCAAATCCGGTTAACGGCACGTTATATTCTTAGGGCCTGGGCCCGCATCGACCCGCGTCCCTACCGGACACTGCAAGTTGGTTTAACCTGAGATGTTGCACCCTTGTCAGCAACAGGCTTTCCGGCCTGTTCCACAAAAGATAAATTTTCTTGGGGAACAGGCATCTTGCCTGTTCTTGAGAAGGGTGCAAGATGTGAGTTTAACCGGATTTGATATCAGGGGCGATCGATCGCCCGCCAGTCCTAAAATTAACTTTTAGAACCGATTCTCTGTTTGTACAAGCCGACAATCCGATCGATAACTTCCGCAACAGTCAGATTGTCTGTTTGAATTTCCACAGCATCGGGCGCTTTGCGCAAAGGTGCAACCTCGCGGGTGCTGTCCTTTTCGTCCCGTAGGGCGATGTCTTGTTCCAACTGTGCCAAGCTAATATTAGCCCGATCGGTGTCTTTAAGTTCTAATAGCCGCCGGCGCGATCGCTCTTGTACAGAAGCCGTCAAAAAAATCTTCAGTTCCGCATCGGGAAACACGTTAGTGCCGATATCGCGGCCTTCTGCTACAATTCCGCCTTTTGTGCCGCAGCGCCGCTGTTCCTCCACCAGAAACTGCCGCACGGCCGGAATCGCCGCCATTTCCGAGACGCGGGATGTCACTTCCAAACTGCGAATTGCCTCGGTTACCTCTTCCCCGTTAATCTTCAACATCTTTGATGCGGGATCGAGGTTGTATTCCAAATAGCTGGAACTGACTAATTCGGCGATCGCCCATTCGTCGGAAATCGGCGTGCCTGTTTTCAATGCCAGCCAAGTCAGGGCCCGATACATCGCGCCGGTATCCAGATAAAACAAGTTCAGAGCTGTTGCTGCAAGGCGAGTTACAGTAGATTTGCCAGCTCCCGCCGGGCCGTCGATCGCCACAATTGGCCGGCGGTTCCTGAGAATTATATTGTCAATCAAGCGAGTAGAGCCGACTCTGGCTGCCACGGCTAAAAGTCCCGCTGTTTCCACAACCTGCAAGGGCGTTAAAGTGTCGGGATCGACGAGTTCCGCGTATTCGAGCTCGACTGCGGGTTCGACTGCGACTGCAGCGCGCGCGGCAGCGAGTGCGGCCGCTGCGGTGCGGTCCCCTGAAGCAAAAGTTTCCGAGGCTTGTTGCAGCGCGCGGTAGAGTACGGAGGCTTGCTGTTTTTGCTCTACTGTTAAATACTGATTGCGAGAACTCATTGCCAGTCCCGACTCTTCGCGGACGATCGGACCTGCGACAATCTCTACAGGCAAGTTAAAATCAAAGGCCAGCTTCCGAATCATTGCTAGCTGCTGGGCATCTTTCTGACCGAAATAAGCTTTTGTCGGCTGCACCAAACTCAAAAGTTTAGTCACAATTACCGCGACGCCCTGAAAATGACCAGGTCTCGACTTGCCGCATAAAACCGATGTCATCGCCGGCGGCGGCACTACTTGAGTTAAGGATGAAAGGTCAATCTCTATCTGTTTTTGGGCGGTTTTCTCTGTTTCTGTACGCGCGGCGAAGCTATCCCGTAGGGAATCGACCGCTTGGTTGCCGAACATTTCGGTTGCTGAGGGAGCAAAAATGACATCAACCCCAGCTTGTTCGCACAACAGCCGGTCTTGCTCTTGATTCCGAGGATAATCTTGAAAATCTTCTGTTGGCCCAAATTGCAGCGGGTTGACAAAAATGCTGACGGCGACGATCGCATTTTCTTGCCTTGCCCGCTGGATCAAGCTCAGATGTCCTGCGTGCAAAGCTCCCATCGTCGGCACCAAACCGACTGTCAAATGAGGTGCAGCAGACTTTTGTGAATTTAAGTAGCAGCGAAGTGCTGCAATGGTAGTAAACAGGCGCACCGCTAGAATCTCCTGAAGGCATTCGGCAGAATACAGAACTTATTTGTCAGAATTTGTTCGATCTGACCTCTTGCACCACACTCAAGAACAGGCAAGATGCCTGTTCCACAAAGAATGGTGCAAGATGTCAGTTTTATCTGAAATGTTGCACCCTACTCAATAAGCCTTTTCTGGGCTAGGAGCAACGGCCCACAAGAAATTCACTCTTTGTGGAACAGGCATCTTGCCTGTTGCTAACAATGGTGCAAGATGTCAGTTTTATTCTACTTTCTGCCTTCTACACTTCGGATAACTTTAAAAGTATTCTGCCTGAGAGTACCGTTCACCGTCCAACAGTTGTTTGCTGCTGCGGTTCGATCACTTCGATTTCGACTCTCGCAACGCCGCTGCTCATCATTCCCAGCACGCTGGCGGCGCGGGCGGACAAGTCAATGAGCCGATCGCCCACATAGGGGCCGCGGTCATTAATGCGGACAATGACGGTGCGGCCGTTGTCGAGATTTCTCACCATGACTCTAGTTCCGAAGGGCAAGTGGCGGTGGGCTGCCGTCAAATCATTTTGGTTAAAACGCTCGCCGCTGGCGCTGAGGTTGCCGTTAAAGCCTGGGCCGTACCAGGAAGCCCAGCCGCTGAGCCGCACTTGAACCGGGCCCAGAGACAGCACGGGGGGTTCTGGTTGGGGTTTGCCTGCGACTTCTTCCAGGGGTGGGGCGTTGCCTAGGAGTCGGCGGAGGCGATTGGTTGCTTGCAGGGCGTCTCGGCTAAAGTCCCTGGTGGTGTCGGGGAGGATGGTTTCGGCGTTGATGTTTACCAAGTCCTCGCCGTTTGCCTGGATAATGTAGCGATCGCCTTTTTCCCACTTAACGGTAATGCTGTTCGGATCGATGTTGTTGCGGGCTAGCTGGTTGAGTCTTGCTGCTAAGCTCGATGCCCGCCACACCGCATCGGGTTCTTGGTTGTTGGATTTGCTGGCAATGTTTCCAACTTTGGGATTTTCTTTGGCGCCCTCTACTTGCATCGAACTGCTAGCACCGACTTTGCTGTCGCCAGTTTCTGAGATTTTGGTGTTTGTTTCCGGACTAGCGTTCAGAAATGTGATGACTGGAATGTTTCGCACGTAGACTGTCGCTGCTTGTCGCCCGCCTAACTCGTGGGGCTGAATTTTGGCGATCGAGTCTCGGTCAATGTCAGCTCTTGCTTGGTACTGATACTGTCCGACTTTTTGTGCTTCAACCCGAGTCGCGTTTAACTGCGGGGACGGTTGGGTGGAAATTACTTGCTTGGAAGCCTGAGAGTTTTGCTTGCCAGCACTTGTTGCTTGTGCGTGACAAGAGGATGCCGTTCCTACCACAGGAACTAACAGGACAGCGAGTAGACCACCAACAAATTTTTCCTTCATACGTCCATTTTTGTGAAGAGCCATTGCCAACCGAGATTGGAGGATTGGCCGTTTGGCGGCGGGCCTCAAGGATTTCTCTCTTGCCCTTCGCCATTCCCCCGTGAGTCAAAGCAAAGTATCGGGGTGCGTTTTTGCTTTAATGCTTCAGCCCCAAAAAAATTTGGCTGAAACTTCCCTGACACTTGACAACTCATACTCGATCCGCAATTTGTGTGTTGTTCACGAACTGCAACAGACTACCACAAACTTTTGCGGTTGGGGATCGCTGCGATCGCAATTTTCACCAAATCCTCATCAACTCTTCTCAGAACTCTCTATCATAAAATGCTTTAGTTGCAGTGCTTACAGCCGTTTGAGCGATTCCCGAAAACTTTACAAAACTTTACAAAAATTTATTCTATTTTTTGGGCGGCCGAATGGCTAGTCTTAAAAAAGCTGTTTGTCAACTGTTATGGGAATAAACTAAAAATTAGAAATCGATTTGGCGGACTTATGGATTATCGAGAAGCAGGTGTGGATGTTGAGGCGGGCAGAGCTTTTGTCTCGCGCATCGGGAGTATGGTCAAGAGCACCCACCGATCGGGAGTTTTGGGCGGATTCGGCGGGTTTAGCGGGTTTTTCAGCGTCCCGGAGGGTTTAAAAGAGCCGGTGATGGTTTCGGGTACTGACGGCGTTGGGACTAAGTTGAAATTGGCCCACAATCTCGATCGGCACGACACGGTAGGTATCGACTTGGTGGCGATGTGCGTCAACGACGTGCTGACCTCCGGGGCCGAACCCCTCTTTTTTCTCGATTATTTAGCGACGGGAAAGTTAAATCCCGAACAATTAGCTGCCGTGGTAGCCGGGATTGCTGACGGTTGCAAGCAAGCCGGCTGTGCTTTGCTAGGAGGGGAAACGGCGGAAATGCCCGGTTTTTACCAAGCGGGTGAGTACGATTTGGCGGGGTTTTGCGTGGGTATTGTCGAAAAGAGCCTATTGTTGGACGGTTCGCGGGTGCAGGTGGGAGATGTGGCTGTGGGACTGGCAAGTTCGGGCGTGCACAGCAACGGTTTTAGTTTGGTGAGAAAAATTGCGGGCGATCGAGGTTTTGATTGGCATTCCCAACCAGAACAGTTAGGCGGCAAAAGTTTAGGAGAAGTCCTGCTAACTCCGACTAAAATTTATGTGAAACCCGTCCTCGAAGCCATTAAGAGCGGTTTAGAAATTCACGGCATGGCTCACATTACAGGCGGCGGTTTGCCGGAAAATTTGCCCCGCTGTTTGGCAGCCAATCAATCTGTGAAAATTGACAGCAATAGCTGGTCAAATTTGCCAATTTTCCAGTGGATTTCTGAAGCGGGCCAAGTTGCCACAGCAGATATGTTCAATACTTTTAATATGGGGATTGGGTTTGTGCTGTTGGTCGCTCCCAGGGAAGTAGAACAGGCTGTTAAATGGTTTGAATCTCAGGGAATTGGTGCTTGGGCGATCGGCAAAGTAATTGACGGTAACGGAGAATTGATAATGAGCTTCGATTAATTTTTGTTGAATTAATCAAAAAAAATTCCTTTTTTTTTAGGGTTAAAAGCTTGACTCTCAGCATTCAATAAAGTACAATTAAATAATGGGAGTGGTGGCAAAATTTAAATTCAAGCTACCACTCCCATTATCTAAAATATACCACAAAAATTCAAAAAAAGTCAATAGGTAAGAGTTTCTTTTTTTAGGGCTGATTTTTTAACAAGATTTTGAGAAACTCGGTTTATTGAACAATATCTTCTCCAACTTTATACCAATTCACAAAAGTAGTGACACAGATATAGCGATCCTAAATCATTTGTGAATTTCTTACTCCCTCCCCGAAGCCGCGGGGAGGGTTGGGGTGGGGTAAAAAATTTATGACTCCTGCAAGGATTGCTATATTTTAAATTGATATTAGTTTGCATTCGTGACTTTTAATATGGGCATTGGGTTTGTGCGGTTGGTCGATCGCCCAAGAAGTAGAAGGATCTGTTAAATAATTTGAATCTCAGGAAATTGCGGCGATCGCGGGCGAAGTGATTGACGGTAACCGGGAATCGATCGTGGGTAACGACTAATCGGTAATTGGTAATATCCTTTGTAAGCTTTTCTGCATTTAAATTGTATGTCAAAAAAAATCAAAGTCTTGTGGGGTGGGCGTCCCGCCCGCCCTGAATATACAATTTAAATGCGCGACAGCTTAGTTGCGTTGCCATAAATTGTCATCGTTCTGTGCGATCGGCTCTCTTCAGAGACTTGACACGGCTCAATGTTCTGCACTAACATAAAACATCCATCAGAGTCCATCCGCCGTTAAAAATTATTTTCCACGAACTCTTCTAGGGTTCCGAGGGTGCCTAGGAGCGATACCAAAGCAAAACAGAGATGTCCGCCTATCCTGAAAGAGTGCGGATTGTGGATTTTATGAATTTCAACGCCAACTTGATTATAAAACTCAAAAGTTGGGTTGTGAAATAAGTGTTGCCGAGGGAGGGTTTTCGTCAAGTAAAACCTGTTCAAACTGCCGTGACCAGAAACAAGGTTTTTCATTTATATGGTAGGAGCAACAATGTCAATAGTTTTTGGGAAAAGTTTCTGGTTTTGCCTCGCTTTCTTTAGTAATTTATTGGTGGTAAAAAACACGGTCTTTGCAGCAGAAACAACTGCCGTGCAGGTGCCAATTCCTGAGGCGCAAGAGCCGATCGCACTTTCGGAAACCCAGCATCAGCTTGCCGCAGAAACAGACGCGCCGACTCAAGCAGTATCAGTGGTCACGCCCCCGGAAACAGGCCACTCTGGCGCTACAGCAGACACCTCAGAAAGCCCATTAACAGCAACATCAAATCCCCCCGCGCCGCCAGTCATTGCCAGCGAGTTAAAGCAATCTGAAACCCCAGGAACCCGGGCAGAAAAAAATCCCCTGACTCCAGCAGAAACCGCAGCTCGATCGCCAGATGCCGCCTCTATGAATCAGGTGACATCAGTATCTCAGCTATCCGACGTGCGACCCACAGATTGGGCTTTCCAAGCCCTGCAATCCCTCGTGGAACGCTACGGCTGCATCGCGGGATATCCAGACGGAACCTATCGCGGCAACCGAGCATTAACTCGATACGAATTCGCCGCAGGTTTGAACGCTTGCTTAGACCAAGTTACCAAGCTAATTGGCTCCTTGCCAGCTAACTTTGTTACCCAAGAAGACTTAGCCGTACTGCAACGCTTGCAAGAAGAATTTGCCGCCGAATTAGCGAGCTTGCGCGGTCGAGTGGATGCCTTAGAAGCGCGGACGAGCGAACTCGAAGCAAATCAGTTTTCGACAACTACTACACTCGATGGAGAAACCATTTTTGCCGTTAGCGATACCTTCGGAAAAGGTGCTGTGGGTGATGACAAAACTACTGCAAACCTTGGGTATCGGGTACGCTTAAATTTCGATACTAGCTTTACTGGAACTGACCGTTTGAGAACGCGCTTGCAAGCGAGAAATAATGCTCGGTACGATCGCCCTACCGGCACTCCCATGACTCGCACCAACTTTGACGGGGATGGCGGATCTGAAATCACCCTCGATAAACTCAGCTATCAGTTCCTCATCGGCAGTCGCACTAATGTTGAAATAGGGGCAAAAGGACTTACTTCTGATGATGTAGCTCCTTTAATCAACCCTTATTTTGATAGTGCAGCTCAAGGCGCAGTTTCTCGGTTTGGAGCGTTCAACCCCGCTATTTACAACACTCCCGGAGAAACGGGAATTGCCATCAATCATCAATTGAGCGACCGACTGAATCTAACTTTGACCTATCTGACAAATACCGCCGCTGACTTTACAGAGGGTAACGGACTTTTTAACGGCAGCTACGGGGCGATCGCTCAATTAACATATTCGCCAAGTTCCGAGCTCGATTTAGCGTTAAGTTACGTGCGAAGCTACTCCCGCAAAAATGATGTTGACCTTTCTCTCGGCACGGGTAGCAATAACGCCAATCAACCATTCAATCAAAGTGCCACAAGAGGCAACCATTTCGGCCTTCAAGCAAGCTGGCGCCCCTCGTCTCGATTTGCGCTTTCAGGGTGGGCGGGATACGTAGACGCTCAGCAGTTGTCCGGCGGCGATGCCAAGGCCCAAATTTGGAACGGTGGAGTGACTTTTGCATTCCCAGATTTGTTCTCCGAAGGCAATGTCGGCGGGCTGATTGTTGGCGTCCCCCCAAAGACGACTCGCAACGATATTAAAGAAAACAAAGACAATGCTACTTCTCTTCACGTAGAAGCTCTGTACCGCATCCAGGTAAGTGACTTTATCAGCGTTACTCCTGGGGTTTATGTTATTACCAATACAGATCATAACAAGGATAACGGTACAACATGGGTGGGAGTTTTGCGAACCAGCTTTACTTTCTAAACTGTTAGAGAAGAAGGCAGGCACGACACGGATTGACACGGATACACGGATTAAGTATTGAGCGTGATTTACGTTAAGTAGCGTGCGTCAGTTAGGATCGCGAATTAAATAACTTACAATTTTAATTGTTATTGTGGGATGGGCGTCCCGCCCGTCCAAAAAGGA
>NZ_JAUBTO010000150.1:0-19172 GCF_036702495.1 Microcoleus sp. C2D2
ACAAAAAACTACATGGAAAATTAGTCGCATTTAACTGTAGCATATTTTGGGTTCAAGTTAAGATGCGTTTACCCTGCCTTGCTGTGCCACTACGCGCGTAAGCATCCCAAATGTCTCCTGTATCGTCAAGGTCTAGGAACACCCGTACATTTATAGGAACATCTGAAGTATTGGTAACTCTTAATTCAGAGCGGATGTAGCCGCCACCATCTGTGGTTCCGCTCACATCACTTACTTGTCCCCAATACGTATGCTCAAGTATAAAACCCGGACCCGCGTATTTATCTATTTTCTTGTCCGACAGTGTACGTCTCCCGGTTTTTAGCTCGCCTTGCGCTACCATTGTTGGTCTCCTTAGTAAATATTATTTGAAAGTTGAGATTTGAAAGTTGACAAAGGATAGAAGTGATATTTTATTTCCCTATATTTTAAGTGGTTGTCCAGTTCTATATGTATTATTCAGTGAACTGAAAACCTAAATTATCTCCTCATTGTCAAACTAATAGACAAGCAATTTCTGCTGTTTGAAAGCAACTTTGGTTAATAGAGTGGGCATTGCCCACTCTATCTGTCTAATACGCTGCGTAAGACCTCTTACTTATCGCTAAGCTTCGCTTTTAGGTTAAGTTTCGCTACGCTTCTACTTAGCCACCGTGGTTACTCTCGATTTGCTCTGATTAAATGGTCGGAAACTCTTATAATCAATCGTAACTTGTGGAGCAATTTTGAATGTGACTTCAAAATCTTCAGCGTATGCCACGCCAGCTTGATTAAAAACTCCCCACCAATAGCTGCTATGGGAAGTATCTTTCGGTTGAATAGTTCCTATCTCTATCCATCGGCTCTCCACAGAATTTCCGTGACCATCACGGACGTTAGCATCCCAAATGTCTCCTGTATCGTCAAGGTCTAGGAACAGCCGTACAGTTATAGGAACATCTGAAGTATTGGTAACTTTTAATTCGGAGCCGACGTAGCCGCCGCCATCTGTGGTTCCGTGTATATCCCACAGTTTTGCCCAATATGAATGCTCAATCTTAAAAGCTGGTCCCTCGTATACATCTGTTTTTCTGTTTCCCACTAAACCTTTCGCGGTTTTTATCTCGGTTTGGCCGGTCATTATTGGTCTCCTTAGTAAATACTTGAAAGTTGACAAAGGACAGAACTGATATTTTATTTCCCTGTGTTTTCAGGTTACTTCCCAGTTCTGTATGTATTATTCACTTCTTTAGCTCAACGAGAAATAGATAAAGTTGGTATGCTTGTGTAAAGTTATATTGCTAAAAAGCACCAATTACATAATTAGTTGCTTTTGTCAATATACTAAATTGGCCAATTAATGCCCCAACTAGAAGCTCAAGTTGGTTACAAGAGGCCCGATCGCGAATTACAGATACTAATTCAAGAGGGGAAGAAGAAAAAAGTTGTTAGTAGGAATTACAGATTGACAAAAAGCAAAAATTGTGCATATCAGGGGAGTTGAATGACTAATGTCCCTGAACGTTGCTATGCGGCGATCGCTCACGGCTGCTGTGCGATCGCACGTCTATATTGCTAAGAGTTTGGGAGTTGTTGGAGATGTCTATTGGGGAGATCGATCGCACAAATGCCTATCCTCCTCCTTCAAATCAGCATTCGTCCGCAAATAATCCCGCACCCAATCGCAACCCGCCGCTACCACCCGATCTAGCTCTACAGACTGCTCTAAATTCCACAAAATTACCGTTTTGTCCTCAGCAGCCGAGGCCAAAGTTTTGCCGTCAGGAGCGAAAGCTAATCCCTTCACCCCACCACTATGTCCAATCAGATTGGTCAGCAATGTGCCGTCAGACTTCCAGAGTTTAATTATTCCATCATTACTTCCTGTAGCGATCGTCTGGCTATCAGGGCTAAACGCTACACTCCAAATCCCAGAATCATGTCCCTTAAGCGTATGCAGTAACTTACCGTCACGACTCCAAAGTTTAGCCGTCCTGTCTTCACTCACCGAAGCAATCAATTCTCCATTAGGACTGAAAGCTACGCCAATCACTGTACTATTATGACCTTGAAGAGTCTTGATTAAGCTATCCTCACTTGTGACCTCCGATCGAGAATCTAGCTCGCGCTTGCGATTCAAAACCGAAGCCAAACGCCAAAGCTTAACTGTCTTGTCACCACTGCTCGATACAAGTGTCGAACCATCGGGACTAAAAGCAACCCCCCAAGTCCCAGCCGTGTGTCCTCTAAAAGTAGCGATTTGGGTGCCATCGACGCGCCAAAGTTTGATTGTGCGATCGCTACTCGAAGAAGCAAGCATCTGACCGTCAGGACTAAAAGGGACATTCCTAATACTACCCAGATGCCCTTTGAGACTATGAAGCAATGTACCGTCTTTCCTCCAAAGCTTGATTGATTGGTCTGCACCAACATTAGCGATCGTTTGACTATCTGGACTGATAGCAACTGAACTCGACCGAGGGCTTGGTCCTTTTAAGCGCCCATAGCTACTCCCGTCCTTGCGCCAGAGGATCGTCTCCTTCGGACTCGATGAAGCGATTAACTGTCCGTCGGGACTAAAAGCGATTCCCCAAATTCCCTCCGTATGTCCCCGCAGAACGGTCAGCAACCGATTGCGTAATTTCCACAGTTTTACAGTGCCATCCAAAGATGCAGAGTATAGTGTGTCGCCACTGGGACTAAATGCCAGATCTAGAATGCCACTATCATGACCTTTAATGGCATTCAACAAAGTACCGTCCTTGCGCCAAAATTTTAGCATCTTGTCATCAGAGCCAGAGACGACGATCTGCCCATTCGGGCTGAACGCTAGGGCGTTAATTGCCGCATCGTGTGCGGTGAAAGTCTTTAACAAACTGCCGTCACGCTGCCACAGTTGCAGCTTGCTGTCTCCATCGCCGGTTGCCAGGGTTTTGCCGTCAGGACTAAAGGCAATTGAGAAAACAGGAGATGGAATCCCTGAAAGTGTTTTCAATAACGTGCCATCGGGCTGCCAGAGTTTTAAAGTCCCGTTGTCAGCAGCCGAGACTATCAGCTTTCCATCTGGGCTAAAAACTACTGGTGTGTTGATTACGCCATGCTTCAAGGTCTTAAGCAATCTGCCATCGCTGCGCCAAAGTTTTATCGTACCGTCCCCACTAGACGAAACAATCAGTTTTCCGTCAGGACTAAACTTGACTTTGCCAGCTGCAGCTTTAAACCCTGTCAAAGTTTTTACGAGAGTGCCGTCACGTCGCCAGAGTTTGACGGTTGTGTCTCCGTTTGATGAAGCAATGAGCTGACCGTTGGGGCTGATGGCCACGCCTATAACTGGACCTTGATATCCTTTAAAGGTACGCAGCAACCTACCATCGCGCTGCCAAATCTGGACACCATTTCCGATTGTTGCCACAGCAATCATCTCGCCATCAGAACTGACACCTAATGCGTTTTTGACAGAGGCATCACCCGAAAAGCGGTTAAATTCAGCAGATCCATAAATTGACCGTCGTAAGGCTAACTCCACCATTGTTTCTGTCTGCGGGTCGCTTGGTGCCAAGTGTTTGAGTTCTCTTCCGGCTCTCAGCGCTTCAATTAAAGCATCTAACCTTTTCTCTAAGGCAAAGAGGGCTACCGAATATCTAGCCATTCCTTGAATTTTTTCTATTTCTTCATTGCGTTGGCTAGCGAGGGCTTTTTGGTACTGGAAGAAAGCGAATGTTCCCGCTGCGATCGCGATCGCTAAAGCGAACGAAAGTCCCGCAATCAAATAAGTTTGGCGTTTGGCACTTTTTTTCTTGAGCGCCAGCCTAGCTTCTACTTCTTTAAGACGTTCTGCTTCTAAAAATAATTGCAATTCTTGTCTGTCTACTTCTTGACTAGCTGCTAAAAACTGATAGTCCCAATCGCTCAAACTTTTACCTTGCGCCCACATTTGAGCGTCTTTTAAGGCTTGTCCGCGCAAGAGGCGGGAATTATCCTGTTGCCCTGAAGCTACCCAAGCATCAAACACCTGCGAGTAAGGACGCAATGCCGCTAATTTTTTTTCCACCCAGACAAGATTAAATACTTGTTGATAGATGCGATTTTTTACCTTTAATATTCCCTCGTGTCTAACGACTAAGCCACTAAGTAACAATTCAATCTGTTCTTGACTATCATCACTTTTTATTTCAATTCCTTCCCCAACTTTTTGATAAATGCCTAGAATTCTACCAGCCCGCTGACCGTTACGTTCAATGCGATCGCGAATAGTTCTCAGGTGCTCCGGTTCATCCTGCGATTCCCAACGCTCAATAATGCGAGTTTTGACCAAGTTCTCAATCCAGAACGATTCCGTACCTGGTGGAATAGGATTTAAGCCACTGTCCCCCATTGTCCGCTGACTCAATTGCACGACTAAATGACACAACTTCTGAGTCAGGAACGGTTGTCCAGCCGTCCACTCTAAAATCGCCTTCACAACCGATGCCGACTGTTCCCGCCTCATTTCCAACCCTTGAATTAAGGGAGTCACTTCATCCCACTCAAAACCTTTTAGTTCTACAGCTTGCCCAATATTGAACGGTGTCTTCGTTCTGTCTCGAATGAGATCCGAGGGAGTTGCTACCCCAAAAATGGCAAAGGTAATGCGTTGATATTCTGGGTCGATCGCCCGTTGGTTATAGCAGAAGCGAATTAAAGCAAAAAAGTCATCAATCGAAAAGTTAAGACCCAACAGACTATCAACTTCATCGATAAAGATAAACAACTGTTGTTGGGGAAACTGCACCAGTAGCAACTCCTCAATAAACAACCGCAGACGTTGCAGTAAACCGAGATCGTTGCGTTCTTGCCACCAAGTTTTCAGGTTTAAGGTTTCCAATAGCCCCAACTGTCGCCACAAGTCTCCGACCAATCCCTTGTACCATTGCAGCGGAGTAATTTGTTCGCTACCCACCACACTCAAATCGACTGCAGCGCAGCGAAAGCCGTCTTTTTCAAGGCGATGCTTGGTTCGCACCAGCAGTGAGGATTTGCCCATTTGCCGGGAGTTGAGGACATAGCAGAACTCTCCTCGCTTCAGGGCTTCATACAGTTGGAAGTCGGCTTGGCGCTGTACGTAACTAGGTGCATCAATGGTTAAACTGCCGCCTAGTTGATAGCTATTTTGGGACATAAAAAGCTGATTATTGAATTGCTTGCATTACTGTTTGACTACCCCTCATGTAATTCACCTTTCTGTTATCAACAGCAAATTATCATTGGGTTTGTATTAGTGGGATTGGTTGATGGTAATAGGACAAATAAGTAAAGTCAAATACCTGGTTATTTTCTTAGCTATAACTTGCGGTCTACCTTACCCACCCACAAGTATTTAATTGCTAATAACTTTTGGCGAATATAGCTTTGTTGATGTTGATAGTACAACTTTTGCCATAACACCCAGTTGGGGTCAATTTCCCGTAGCCTCTGAGTGCGATTTTTCATGATTTACGTCCAAAGCTAAATTTTTCCACTTTAAATTATCCATCAAAATTTGACTGAACGCTCATACTTAGCTTTTCTAAAGAGTAGATCCTCTGAGTATTATCGCTTAGTTCCCCCTTGTGGGCTGACAACAAGCGCGCATAAGTTGTCCGCCCCCAAATACAAAATCTTCTGGCGGGAAGCGAGTAAGCCGTCACATTAAAAATTTTGAAGATGAGCTCAGCGTGGTGCTATTTCTCAGACAACCGGATGAATTGATACTTAACAGAAGCGGGGACAAAATTTATCTAAAAATAAAAAAATATTTTGAATCTTAGTCATGTCACTGGGCAAACTATGAAGACTCATTACGCCAATAAAAATGAGCCTTTGGTAATTGGTTATATCCCAACCATCCTCCAGAGTTTGCTTGGTGAAACTCTACCGAGATAAAATTAGTCGATGGACAACGGGGCGAGTCTGTCAAGAGCAAAATTTATCAATAAATATTCCGTCGTTTCAAAAACACCTACCTTAATTGGGATGACATCAAAGAGAAATAATCCCTAGAATATATTGACAATGTCCATCGTTGCTGCAGACATTTATTTCTAGCTTAAGGGTTGTTTAGAAGAGCAGGTGATTTGGTCCAAGGTAATTTGGTCGCCTAACCATTGAATTCTAAAAAGAATTTTAGAGGAAATCCTTGTAGATAATTTTGTTTCCGAGAGCATTTCTTTTTCTGAAGGTAAGAGGATGTTTTAAAAGTTCGGAAAAACTTCCCGTTCTCTCTGGTGTTGTCGGTGAATGACGAGATTGTGGAAAAACTGATTCGGTTAGCACCGGATTTCGAGAACTGGGCAACTACGGTTTAGTTTGCGATCGCCACTGAGAATCTGCTGGTTGACTTACAGCAGAGAACCTAACTCCATCATCATTATAAATTCTAGCAGGTTGGTGCGATCGCGCAGAGAAATTCCTTGACCCAGAACTTCCTTGAGTTTAGACTACGATGGCAAGGAGGGACGAGTTGGGGAGAAGTAATCAGGGTTAAAAACTAGGCTAGGTTCGCGTGTATTAATCGCCAATAAAACTCACATCTCTGGAAGGGACGTGAGATCGTACAGACTGCGGAAGTAATCTCGATATAGCTCACAGCTAACAGTTAATTGATTCTCGATAATCTGCACCAATCCTAAACTTTCCAACTTAAAGGTCGCTTCCATATCTAACTGAGTTGGAGCCGTTAAAACCTGCTGAAAAGCTTCAGCTAACTGAGGATTTTGCTGAAGTTTCCACAACAGATATTGAAAATTTTTTTGATAAATCTCCATAGCAATTGTAGCATCTTGCAGAAAGGTTTTTATATGAATATTTAAGCGACTACTTTGATACAAAGCTAGTCGGATTAAATACGGAAAGCCACCAGTCAGCTTCATTAACTGCTCAAGTTCAGGTGTCGTGAGTGGAAGTTGGTGACGTTGAGCTAAATCCTGCACCTGTTCTTGGTTAAAGGTCGGCAGCTCGACCGCCAATCCTACATTAAACGGAGAGCGATTAGTGGGTAAGGGAATGTAAACTTCAACCGAATGAGCGAGCACCACTCGTAACTTTTGCCAAACAGAATTGTCCTTTGTTTCCTCATACCAGGAACGCAACAAAACGAAAAAATCACCAGCGAGTTCTGGATACTGAAATAATTGGTCGATGCCATCTAGTGCTAAAACAATAGGGTTAGAGATTTCCTTAAGGATATAACCTTGAAAATAAATCGTGCTGTTAATCAAAGATCCCATATCCTCGTCCCAATAGTCATTTAATCTAGATTCCAAACCCAACTGTTTAGCGACATTGTTACAGAACCAGCGTAAGAAGCGATCGCTAGCAGCAAATACCTGTGTGCCGGCGGAACGTAAGCTAAGTCTCACTGTGTGGTAATTTTGACTCCTCCCATAATCCAGAATTCGTGCGATGAGGGAAGTCTTCCCCATCTTCCGAGGTGCTTTAATGCGAATGAATGCACGGGGTTGGAGAATTTCTTGATAACAGGTTTGTTCGATAGTCTGTCGCTCAATGTAGAGGCCCGAAGCGACGGGAACTTGTCCTTCTGGAGATTCTAGAACGTAGTGTTCTGCAGTCAAGCCCGCCGTCGGCATTGCTGTTGTTGCCTCAGTTGGCTGAGGATTGTTGTGATTTACAAAATGCTGTGCTAGCAGCGCCGGTAAATTTGTTTTATTAACTTTTTCACCCATCGCCTGTGAAAGCAACTGCCATAATTTAGGCGCAACTGAAAACTTAATATAGCTTTCAGAGTATTTATTTTCTTCAGCAATTTGAGCGTAACTTTTTTTTTGTTCAAGGAGAGATTCTCGCAACAATACCTTTTGAATATAGTTAAGCGACAACCCTGTTTCTGTAGCAACTAAAAGTATCGCAAATTCAACAAGTTTTTCAATTTTTTTCATTCAAATAGCAATTGGGTAGGTTAGAATATTCAAGGTTCGATTGGGTCTGAGCCACTGCTTCTGTTGGCAAGTTAACCCTTGAGGGTCTGTAAAGCAGGCTCCTTTGACGCGACAACCAGAGTCATCAGAACCTATTAGCTGAGTATCTTGCAAATTGGCGTGTCTGAGCTCGGTCTTAACTAGATTGGTATCTCGTCAGACCTATCCCTATTGATCAGCTTGAAATAGAAAGGCTCGTTTTAGAGCAGCACGGCTTAAGTCAGCGCCCACTAAATGGGCTAACTAAGTGGGCAATTCGGCTTAAAATTGGTTCCGTCAAATCAGCATATCTCAAATCATATCAAGTCCGCGAGCACTGTGCTGGGTAGAGTGGGGGTGCGATCGCAATTAGCAGTAGAAGAGGGCCACCAATGAAAGAAAGTTAAACCATCGATCGAGTCTTGCTGTTGAAGCAAGCGCCGACAGTGCTCGAATAGCACAACTTCAAGCTCATCCAACGACTCAAAGGAGCGATTGGCAATTGGTTAATTGGTGAGAAGCCACAAACGTTAAGCTGGCTGTAATTGTGGGGAATAAGCAGGAAGAAACAGCAAGTAAAGTGATAATTTGGTAACGAGTCCGCTGGCATTGGATTAGATGCGGAACGGTAGCGGCGAGGCGAGTTCTTCTACTCTACTGAGAGATGTGGTTCGATGACCAGACGCACGGGCTCATAATTGTGCGATCGCACGATCGATTAACTACACCCCATTATACCCAGGACAGTAGCACCGGACGTGATATCAGATGACTTAATTGCGTTTTTCCTCTCTGTTTCGGCTATAAATTTCTCTCAGTTTGTTGTTGCTCGTGCCTATTTTTGGAAGAGACTTTTACGCTCATGCAAACCGGGTGGGTACTTTTCTCGCTTGACACCTTTTATGCCAAATCTGCTGTCACTATTTTTTCTCATATAGCGAGGAAATATGCTTTCATTAGCTTTGACTACAAAATGATATTTCCTTGTTATTTATTGTAGCGTAACAGCGGAACTTGCTATAAATCTTGCCCAATTTGCTTGGTACTAAAGTTGAAATTAAGTATAAATTAACCTGACAAGCTGAAGTTATAAAATACCAAAATTAAGTATTTTAATTGCACATTAAAATTAACTCCTTTAGGACTTGTGCATCAACTTTTTTTTTAAATATACCTACAGGCATCCTTATGGTAAAAAAAACTGGTTTTTGACTTGGGAGGGGCGGGTTTATGCAGCTCCGCGACGTGAATTAAAAATCTTAATTAATCCGCCCCTCCGATATATTTTACCTATAAAAAAGAAGCGAGCGGACAGCATATAAAATCCCCGGGCGCCGCATTTGCCCACAAGAAATGGTGAATTAAATTATTGGTTTTAAATTATCGCTCTGTAGGTGTCATCTTGCAGTGTCAAGAGGTAGCCAGCGATCGACCTATCTGGGCTTTGTAGCTAAGATAATTTCCCGGTGGAAAACCGGGAAATTATCAACTAAATCAACCTTTTTTCTGGCCTTGCAACTTAGTTTTCCAATTGGTGATATTCTTCTGAGCCTGCTGATAGCTCTTAGTACCCGACGGCACAAGCGAAGCAGCTTCAACAGCCTCTTTCAGCTTTCCTTGAGAGCCGCGCAACTGAGCAATTTTGAGAATTGTTTCGCTCCACTGTCCAATCAACTGCTGAGCTTCTTCATACTTCGGCTCACCGGGCTGAATTTTATTAGCTTCCTGGATGCCTTTACTGTAAGAAGAGGCAGCCCCCCGCTTAATTTGACCCTTAGCAGCCGATAGCAAAGCAGCATTTACAGTTTGGCTTTTGGATAGCTCCTCCCATTGAGCGATCGCCTCTTTCGACTGATTGTAAACTGGCTCATTGACATCAGGCATCAATTTAGCCGCGCCGATCGCCCCCTGGAAATCGCCCCGAGCAGCCCGGCCGTTAGCTATATCCAAAATCGTTAAACTCCAGCGCTCAATATCCTCCTGAGCCCGCGGGTAGAGCGGATCGTTAGGCGGAATCGTTCGAGCCTTAACCACTGCTCTATTAAAACTAGAAGCCGAACCATCCTTAAGGAAAGTTTTCGCCTCAGCCCGCACCTGCTCGCTCGATGGTGGCTGCTTGGTTCCCGTCCCTGCTGGCAGCGCCAGCGGTTGGTTCTGCGACACCCCAGCACCAGCAGAGTTTTGAGATCCAGGGTTTTGGGCATTTTCAGCAGGCGATCGAGGATCTCCTTCCTTTTGACCCAGAAAAATTGATCTGTTCGTCAAAAAAACACCCAACAGCAGCACCAAAGCCGTAGCTGAGCTCCACAAAATTAGCTGTTGCAAAAAAGACTTATCCGACCCCCCGTTATCCTGAGCCTCCGGCTTTTGCAACGAAGGTCGATCGCCCCCGCGATCGTCCGTGCCCACAGCATTCGGCTGCGACACAGGCGGCATATCAACAGACGAATCCTGAGCGTTGCGAACTGCCTCCGGCAGCTCCATTCGAGCCGTAGCCGTCGCCATTTGCGGGCTATCGAGTCCATCAGCCGCATTTACCGTCATATTGCCATTGCGTCCTGCCAATACAGCAGTTGGCAGCCCAGAAGCATCCGGCAAAATCACCAAATGAGCCTTTCCGGGAGGATTCACCACCATCAAAGGTTCTTGTTTGGGACGCAAATGGTGGTCGCACAGCTCCGGCAGCCGATCGCTCAAAAAACGGTCTAAACCCTTAAGGGTCGTGCACTGTCCCGAGCGCAGCCCCTCCAAAAGCGCCGTCGTAAAAAACCCCTGACGCAGAGCCGAAGTTTCCCGCGAAACTTGATTCGGGCGGCAAGAAAGCACCGTCGGGATTTCCAGTTCCCGCGCCAGCTCTGCCGTTTGAGAGCCGATCGTTTCCCCCGCTTTCACAATCTGGCTGCGGTTCATATCAACCAGCACCAATACCGTTTCCGTAGGAGCGTTTTTCAGAGTATTCAACAGCACCTCTACCGGAATCCCCGTACCCTGAATGTCAGCCGGATTGCCGTCTACCGGCATCAAATAATCCTTGCCTTCATAGCTGACACCGTAGCCGCTAAAAAAACACCAGAGTAAATCTCCCTGTTGCAGATGTTCAGCGCACAGGCTTTGGGTCAACCTCAGAATATTTTCCCGATTCGGATACGTGGATTGACCCCACAGCGACGGCGAGCTATCGGTCATCAGCAGACATCCATCCGGCGCAAAACCCGCCTCAGAAGTCAAAAAACCGTACAGTGCCTCTGCATCCTCTTGGGCATAACTCAAAGGCTGGAGTAACTGATATTGATTGATGCCTATTGCAATACAAGCGTGATGTTTCATCCCCATATGCCCTATATATATAATGGACAGCTTGCACAAAACGATAACACATAGCCGTTTAAGGTTATACCCACTTTCGCCCTCCGTCAGATAGCAGTTGTCCCAAGGCAGAAGCCCCAACAAGCGCCCAAATTTAGCATCCTAGAATTTTAACTTTTTATATTGCAGTAAAAAATTATACCCTGTGCCTGCCTTTAGAAAAATGACGTTAAATTGGATACACAGCCCCGTCTATTTGACTCTAATTTTCAGCAAACTACACCAAAAAGGAACAACCCGCCAATGGTCTCTACCGCCCAAAAAGAAATCTCCCCCCACCGCGAATCGCTACTGAAGCAAAAGCATCCTAAAACGCATAGCCACTATAGGTTTAAGGATTTTTTTGCCTTCGATAGCCAGAGGGGTACAATTGACGACTGGAATGAGTCCCGCAACATTTTTACCAGCGAAGACTTCATTATCGGTTTGGTGGAGGGACTCGAAGAAGAAGTAGGCCCGGCTTCCTCTGTCATCATGTATACTATTGGTTGCCAGTGGGGACTGCAAGATTCCGAATTTTTTCAAAAATGGTTTAGTGCCGAATACAGCCAGAACATTCGTCAGTCAAATCTGATGTTTCTGCTAGAAACTTGGTGGTGGCCCTTCACGGCTCAAGGTTGGGGCCGCTGGGAAGTGGACATGAGCGATCGCAAACACGGGTGCATCTTCATCAACCTCTTTGACTCAGCAGTTGCTCGCACTTTGGGCGACGTAGGCAAACCGGTTTGTCACCTATACGCCGGTTTGTTCGCCGGTTTCTTCGGCTCTCTAGTCAAAAAGCCTCTGAGCTGCATAGAACTCCAATGTTACTCAATGGGAGAAACCTATTGCAAGTTCCTCCTCGGCAACCCAGATAAAATTGATGCAGCAGCATTCTGGCTCAACGAAGGTGCCAACGCCCGCGATATTCAAAATCGGGTGCAACACGGTGAAATATTGCGGTAAACAACCTGGAAAGGCACATCCCCTGCCCTGCCTTTCCTCCCACCAATTTCGCGATCTATAGTGCGATGGTGGGCCTCTCCAGGCAGGAAGAAAGATGAAAAGTCAAACTTCATGGTTGGACAAGTCTGTCCAAGACTTCTTTGGTCACTATAATTGGCTGGGAAAACCTTTAGAAACCCCAAATGGCTCGACCCCCGGTCAAGTTCTGACTTTAACCCAGCCAGTCGCAGACTTTTTTCAAGCTATCTCTTGGGAAGGAATTCCCGAAGTAGGCGCCCTACCCCTACCGCCACCCTTGCCAGTAATTTCTATTTCTGAATCAGCCGAAGTCACCATTGACGATCTATTCGACCTGTTTTAATCAGTGTGGGGAATGGAAAATAAAAAATAGGGCAATCCCTCATCCATCTTCCCTCACCCCTCTTTCCTCATCCCTCAAAATCCATTAGTTAAATCGGTTAAATCCCGTACACTGCTCGTTGCCGAACTTCCTTCCTTTTATCAATTACCGATTACCACTTAATTAAAATCATGCACCCTGAGATTGAGGCGCTGCTGGATCAGGCAGAAAGCCGCTTTTTAAAAGGCGAAGAACTCATCGCTTTTAAGCGTCAAGCTGCAACCCTTGCCCAGCGCTTAAAAATTTACGAATTTTTGCGAGAGAAGGAAGCAAGCATCTTCCAACCAGTAGCCGACAAGCTACAAGAAACATTCCCCGACGAAAAACAAGAAACCTTAGAACGATCGCTCAAACACTGGGTGCTAGTCTTGCGGTACTGCGCTATGGCTATGCTGCTGAACGATCGAAATTTTCTCGAACAGCGCCTCCTAGACTGGCTTTCCGGCATAGTGGAAGCCCACCAAACTCAAAAGATCGAAGCAACTGTTTGCAATCTGCTGCAAACTCGTTTAAAAGAACTGCTTTCCGAGCAAGCCCGGACTATATTGCAACCATTTTTCGACCAAGCGCAGTCAATTATTGACCAAGGTAATAAATAATCAGTTTTCTTCCCAATTCCCAATTCCCAATTCTCAATTCTCAATTCCCGATGATTAATATTGCCGACTTACTCAAACAGCCCCGACTCCCAGGAAACTACTTTGCCAGCGATGCCTACGTCCGAGGCGACCTCGAACTCGGTCTGCTCGAAAACCGCCGGGGCGATCGGCTCCTAGCGCTCCCTGAAACACTGATTCAAGCCATTTATATCGGCTTAGAACAAGAAACAGGTCAAGCCTCCCACCTGGTGCTTTTCAACTGCGGTCGCTGGTGGGGTAAAAACTTCTACGTGCGTTTTTGCGAAGAAGTCAGCGAATACTACGGTCAGCCAGTTTCCGAAATGGAAATGGTAGAATTTCTTCAGTGCTTGCAACAGTGCTGGAAAACTCACGGATGGGGAACATTTGAGCTTGACCCCAGCTATTCCGAACATGGATTTTTAATAGTAAAAATTGCTAACTCTCTTTTTGCTAAAACAGCCCCTAAGTCTAAGCGGCCAGCCTGTTTTCTAGAAGCAGGTATTTTAAGTTCGTTTTTTAGTCAGCTCACAGGTCGAGAACTCCACTGCCTGCAAACCTCCTGCGAATCCTTGGGTTCGGACTGCAACCGCTTTATTTTAGGGCTGCGCGATCGCCTCCAACCTGCTGATTCTCTGGTCGAAGAAGGAAAAGACCATGAAGCTATTCTCAGTGAACTTTTCGCAAAAAACTGACTTGTTGGACAGCTATTAGTTTGTTGCTAATAGCTGTAAAATTGATTGATAGGCAGCCATCTGCTCCACCGTATCATCAAAAGTGTGAGTTAAATTATAAAAAATCTACTGAGTTAAAAAATCCGGTTTTAGCTAATTAAAGAAAACCTGATTATAACTAGCAGCTAGACAATTCATAACTTACCCGAGAAACTCATAAAATTTAAAAGCAATCACAACCTCAAACATTTTGCTAGAACTTAATGGACGCCAATGAACTTCTAAATAGATATGCAGCCGGCGAAAGAGATTTTAGACTGGCCAATCTGCGCGGCATTGTGTTGAGTCCGATCGATTTATACCGTTCCAGCGATGCCCCAACTCTCATTTTGGCAAACCTCAACCAACACCAGCAACGACCCTACTTAATCGGTGCTAACCTCAGCGGGGCCGACCTCACCAAAGCCCATCTGAGCCGAGCAAATCTCAGCAAAGCTGACCTCAGCGGAGCCAACCTCACCGGCGCCAACCTCATGGCAGCAAGTCTGAGCGGCGCCAATCTCATCGGCGCCAATCTCACCGACGCCAACCTAGCCGGATCTCACCTGAATTGGGCAAACCTGACCGGAGCAATCCTCCCCAAGGCAAATCTCATAGGTGCAGATATGAGCGCGGCTAACCTCACCAAAGCCGTTCTCACTGAGGCAAATCTCAGTAAAGCCTATCTGATTAAAGCCAATCTCAACGGGGCAAACTTGAAAGGTGCTTACTTAAGTCTAGCGAGTCTCAAAGAGGCAGACTTGACTGAAGCACAGCTCACCGGAGCCGAATTATCCACAGCTAACCTAGCCGGAGCCAACTTAACCCGTGCTAACCTCAGCAAAGCCAACCTGTTGAAAGCTAACCTCAGGCGAACTAACCTCACTCAAGCCTATTTAAACGGCGCGTGCTTGAGCGGATCAGACCTCAGCGAAGCTTGCTTGGATAGAGCCAATTTGTGCAAAGCAGACCTGAGCAATACCTACCTGAGAAACATTACTTTGAATGGCAGCCACTTAAGCGGTATTAACCTCAGGGGGGCCGAACTCAGCGGTATAGACTTGAGCCGCAAGCTTTTAACTGGAATCAATATGGCAGAGGCATTGTTGAACGAAGCCAACTTGAGCGGCGCTTATCTAATGGAAGCTAACTTGAGCGGGGCAAACCTCAGCAAAGCCAACTTGAGCCTAGCGTATCTGATCAAAGCCGACCTTTCTAATTCTTGCCTGCATGAAATTAACTTGAGCAAAGCTAACCTGAGTCAAGCCAACTTGCAGAAAGCTGACTTGACAGGAGCCAACCTGCGGGGAGCCATTCTCACTGAGGCGGATTTGAGGGGAGCGCAGTTGATGGGAGCCACTCTTCCTAACGGCAAAGTTTATCGCCGTTAACGTGTCAATCCCCTTGATTATTTGCCCAGTAAAGTGCGGTTGATGTCCAGAATCGGAAAAAATAGGTTCGTTTCTTCCACAGTGAGATATTTTTTGAGTACCTTTTTCATCACATCGTAGGTCACGTTCGCACTATTTCGAACTTGAACAGCACCTAACATAGTTTGCAACCAAAGCAGCAGCCGATCGCGCAACCGTTCAGTATCATTAATCAACAGTGCAGCAGCCGAATGCCTCAACACCCGCACAATATCTCCACGGCACTTTTCAGTGACATCGTTAGCCCCGCGGCGAAATAAACTAGGGTCGAGAGACTGCATTTGTGCTTCCACTTGCCGCATAATTTCTGTTTCAGAGGCTTGAAGTTTTTTATAAGCACTCATCCGGTGATTCAAAGACTGAAAGTAGTCTTTCAAAAATTGGAGTTCTTCAGCAGTGGCGTAGCGTCCGTCTGCTTCCGTGCTCAAACGCGCAAGTTGGCTCAACATAGATTTTTCTCTACTACTAAAATACAAACACATCAATTTTAAGCTTCTTTAGTTCGAACTAAATACTGTCCTACTTGGAAGCGGGTTTCATTAAGCTGTGTAACGAGCGAACGAGTAATTAACTTTCCCGATTCTACAACTACTTTACCCGTAATTGGGTGTAATAAATCTTGCTGGGCCCGACGGCCGATCAGAGCTTCGACATTTTCAATAGCATTAATGTACATCCCCGCAGGCAACTGTACAACCACACCCTCGCCCATAATTTGAGCCTGACAAGCAAGTCGCGAATTGGCTTTAGCTGTAGTAATGACTTCCAACGTCCTCCTCTCGCGGCGGTTCATGTCAGACAAGCCTTCCATGCCTTCTTTAATGTAAACGTGGCAGGTAGCGCACATTCCCCGCCCCCCGCATTCCTTGAGAACGTCTAAGTCTTTGGAAAGTAAGGCCGACAGGATATTCGAGCGGGTTTCGACTGCCATTTCCTCGGCAATTGGATCTAGTTTAATAATTTTAACCATATTGATTTTTGCTGCTGTCAAGTTCAGTATTTAGCAAGTACGGTCGAGATATTCAAAGCAAAAGAAAATTTTGCTAACACTCAAAAAGGTTAAGATGCCTTGACGACTGCATCGGCTTCTGGCTCTCAAACCTAGATTGCATAACCGCGCTTCTGTTTTGGTCATCGCTGCCCGTGTCGCCCCGATTCCCGAGCTTAGCCTTGAAATGCTAAAACCTTAGACGCTTCCTGGACGGTCTTGAAAAAACTGTAATAGTCGCGATCGACTAAAATAGCAGCCACAGGTAGTTCCAGATCCGGCACCCGAATCCGGCAAGATTGATAGTGATTCCGAAACTCAATAATTTTAGTAGGTGCTACTGTGCGATCGCTCTCAAGGAGGCTGAGAATGAACCTGAGATAACATAGGCTGTACCTGGCGAGGGATTCAAAAATTTGAATTTTTGTCAGAATTATTTACATATTTTAATACTAGCTCAAGCTTTTTCTATAATTAGACCGATGCAACATTCTAAGTACCGCATTTTAGGGCTAGTCGGACAAGGACAATTTGGTCGAGTCTTTTGTGCCAGCGTTCGAGAAGCTCCCGCCCAGGACTCCCGCCTCACCAGCCAACTGGTTGCTCTCAAAGAACTTAGTCATCAAAAAGCCCCTACTAGCGAATTCTTGCGAGAGCTGTGGTTTCTGATCACCTTGCAGCACCCGAACATTGTTACCTGCCGAGCTCTAGAACACACAGCTACAGGCAGGTACTTGGTTATGGACTACTGCGAGGGAGGAACCCTCCGCAACCTGCTCAAACAAGACCGCCCCTTGCGGCTGCTCGAAGGTTTGCAGCTAGTCATGGAAGTTTTAGCAGGCTTAGACTACGCCCACCGCCGAGGCGTAGTTCACTGCGACATCAAACCCGAAAATATCCTCCTAACTTTAGGTTCCAAAGGTTGGTCGCCCCGGCTGTCTGACTTTGGCATCGCGCGTCGGCTGCCAGAAATTGGTACCACTCGCCTCCACCAAGAAATTTCTCCCGACGCTACCGTAGGTTCCCCCGCTTACATGGCCCCAGAGCGGTTTTACGGCCTTTTTTCCCCGATGTCAGATATATATGCAGTAGGAATTCTGCTGTTTGAATTGCTAATGGGCTACCGCCCTTTCGGGGGAACCCCCGGAGACTTGAGGTGGGCGCACCTGAATCAACGCTTGCAATTTCCCGACGCCATCCCCGAACCTTTGCAAGCAATAGTCAAAAAATCTTTAGAAAAGCTGCCAGCCCGCCGTTTTGCCAGTGCTTCCCAAATGGCTCAAGCTCTGCGGCTGATCATGTACGACCCCGCTGTCAGGCAATTGGGCGACTGCATTATTCCTTGGGAAAACCCCACAACCAGTGGTGATAAAAGTCTGAAGTCGGAAACTGAGTCTTTGCTGGAAGTTGAAGAGGAAAAAGCATCAGAGTCGGCTATTAATTTACTTCGGACTGTGCGCTATTCGCTTTCTTCGCCAAAGCCACTGATACTTCCTGCACCGTTGACCGCTTTAATTGCCACTGAAACGTATCTGTATGCTGCTGTAGGTACAGAGGTGAAGGTTTGGTGTCAGCCGGGAAAACAGCTAGTTACAGGAGAAATGTCTACTTCTATTTCATTAATGCCGGAAATCGTGCGCGGCATTTTACCTGCTTCCCACGGCTGCTGCGTTCTCACGGAGCAAAAACTTTACTGGCTCAACGAGGACTCTTGGGAGCCTCAGTGCCTGCTGGATATGGGTTTCAGGCAAGGTTCAGATGCTTTTAAAGCTGCTGTTGACTCTCACGGCAACTGGTTGACAGTAGCGGTTCCGGGCGAACTGCGTTTTTATTCTTTAGCTGCCAACAGCACTGCAGGCGATCGGGAAAAAGCCTTGAAGCTAATCGCTACTGTGCCGTTACCGGAACACTATTTACCAGAATTAATTTTTTTGGATCGGCGACACGTCTTAGCAGTTTGGCCGGACAACGAACCAAAAAATCCCCAAACTATTTTTAGAGTTTACACTCGCCGCGGCACGCCGGTGGGTTCTGTACGGTTGTCTGCCAGCCTCGGACAGATGCTGTTGACACCTGAGCCTTATACTTTGCTGGGAATTCCCCAAGGTGGTAAAGCGGCGGTGCTGTTGATGAAATTGTGGCCGCTCAAGGTAGCGCGAATTCCCCTTGAAAGTTTGCCCGTGTCTGCTTGTGTGGCTAATTGGGGATGGGTGTTGGCAGATGTTGGGGGGCAGATAGAAGTGTTAAACAGTCAAGGGATTCAAGTAGGGAATTTTAGCAGCCCCGCCTCACCCCGGGCGATCGCTTCTTGGGGGAATAGAGGTTTGGTGATTGCTGTCAATACTGAGGAAGAGAGTCACTTGCACTTTTTAGATGTAGATGTTGAGGATACCAACTCGCCCTCGCTCATCAAAGGCTGATAAGTGGGGTAACGCTGGGTGTTTCGGGGTTGCTGTAATTAATGAGAGTCTGGTTGCGGGGGATTTATTTAACAGGAGCCGTCAGCGGGGGGGCGATCGGGTCAATCGCAGACCCAACCCTACCGAGCCTCAAGTCCAGCGAAGGCAGAGACTACTTATATAGGACTCAAATTCAGCAACTAGCAACTTGTGCGATCGTGAAGGGGGCGATAGAGGCGAACATTCTCACGAACGCCTTACCTCCTTTGTAAGTCCCAGGATCATTCACCTCTGAAGGATTCTACATACCCTTGAGGACAGACCCGACCAAAAACCCTATTGGGGGGTCAAGAAGCAGCCCCTTGCCCTAAAGAGGAATCAGCCAGCGGAGGCCCAAGCAGTGC
>NZ_JAUBTO010000151.1:0-18921 GCF_036702495.1 Microcoleus sp. C2D2
AATTGGGTCAACAGGTAAAAGATGAGTAATTTTACTCATTGACAATAGTGCTTTTAGCTTAACTTGTGAGTAATGGTTAGTCCCCGGTTTAGATATGGTAGCAACTCTTGCCGTTGAGGGCGATCGCTGCCAACTTCTCTGCTGGCAGTGGCAATACTCCTGCTAATAAATCCTAGAAGGGATTCTGGTTGATCAAACGCAGCCGATTTAAGCAAAGTTTTAGTACCTTCTCTCGGACAAACAGCAGTCTAGAAATTAATTGCAGCGGGCAAAAAAGGAGTCAACGCGATTAGGCGGAGTCTCAAAAAATTCATAGCCTAGTCAGAGTTTGAATTTGAAAATAGTCGGTCAAATATAGATTCCAATTGATTGATTCAAGGAGATGTCGCGCTGCAATTTCTTTATCCAGAAATTGGTCGGAAAATCTATCAAAACAAATTGAGTGCAATAGATGCACAGTTGAGAACTCATGTCAATCTCAAAAGGAAAGCGAGATTTGATTTCGGGCCTGCCACTAAAACAGTTGAAGGATATACCACCTTCAACTGAGTTGCCTGCAAATTTTGCCCAAATTCATCCCCCGCGCTTTGAGTGTGGCGAGATGGTGCGCTGGGCCGATGTTGGCGAAGAAGCCGATTGGGGAATAGTTATCGGCAAATTTTACAACTACGAACAGCGTCAGCGTTGTTGGATGTGGTGCTACATCATTTGCCTTACTCCTGATTCCAAGAGTGCAAAGTGGTGTCAGTTTGATACTGCCTGGGAGGAAGATTTGGAGAAGTTTGAGGATGATAAAAAAGCAGCAGACTTTGACAGATAGAGAACGCAATTTGATTGCAGTTTATAGTGAATGCCAATTGCGAATGACACCGAGGCAGTTTTATGCAAAGTGGGGAGTGAGTTATGAGGAAATTGCTTTTATTTGTTCTCGTTCTGATTCTACAGTGCGGGGTTGGTTTAGAAAGGGGGAAAATCGCCGATTCCCTACTGCTGTCGATTTGCGTCATTTGGCTTTAATGGATTTTCTGCTGGAGCATTTTGAGGAAATTCCAGAGACATTGGTGGCTTTCCTGTGTCCGCCTTGCGAAGAGAATAGCCTGGATTAATAGTGGCGCGTATAACGGAAAGACTGTTTAGGGCAACGACTGTATGCGTTATCACAAGCATATACTGCTGACTTGTTCCAACAGTTTAGGTGGCTGCCATACACCAAGCTTTTTCAGCATCAAAAGATAATTTGAGCTTGTATTAGCACAAACCTTGTCAAATATCAATGTCACCGTGACCTGTCTTTGACAAGATTATTCAATTACTGTCTTGGCAAGCAATGAAACAAGAGCACAATCTGTTACTTTTACTGCTGAGGTACTAAAATGACCTACTCTGAAAAATTGCACCCGTGGTGTATCATTAGCCTGCTTCCTAATTGTCAGCGTGTTATTGTGGCACGATTTCGTAAGAGAAACGATGCAGATGATCATCTACGGGTTTTGCAGCGATTAGTGAAAACGCGCACATTTGTGATTATTTTTGACATGCAACCAAAGCCTACTGTGCCTAAAGAATAACGGCGAATGCAGCGAAGGTTTGAAATCGAATTAATCGAGATACCTGCGTTAGTTGAATCAACCGACTTTCCAGCGATTTCTCCCAGCGACAGAACCTACTGATAGCTGGGAGAATTTTTTATATATTTTACTGATTCTCTACTAACTACAACTTTTTATCATAGTATTGATTGACGCTCTAGAGCGATCGCATTTGTACGGATAGTTACAATTGCATAAGTAAATATGCTCTGATTGATAGCTGTGCAATCGTAGATGTGGCTAATAGTAATATAGCTTGCGAGCGCAATAGATATTCCTTCTCTATCAATACTTCGGAATTTTGAAGAGTTTTTTTGGGAGATGGCTCTGGCGCAAGGTTCGTAGGTGGCTAATGTTGCGCTGAGTTTTTGGATTTCTTGCCATAGCTCTACTATCAAGGCTTCTTTTGCCTCGTTCAATAGTTGCTTTAAGCCGGGTAGTTTTTCCATTCCTTTATCTAATGTCTATCTCGTCTTCTTGTCAAGGGGGTTGAGCAATTACAATCAAAGAATCAATAGAGACAAGTGCGACCGCATCTTGTCGGACAGATAATTAATGGGAATTAATTAAGAAATTTCTTGGGAAACACGCTTACCGTTAAAACTTTACAAAAAATAGATCGTTAAAAGCAAGGCCGCGATCGCGGCAATTTTTGAGAATAAGCTGCACTTGCTTGTACTGCGAATCCAGCCATGACCCAAATAGAACCAAATTCCGAACCAACTGGAGAGGATATTCCACTTTCAGCTACTCAAAAAGTGGGTGAAACCATCAACAAAACTGAGAACACTTCACAGAGTCCTGACTTACTTGATGAAGGAGAATCAGAACCTTATGAATTCAATTTTTGTACAATCAAAATCCACATTGTTATGCGACCAGACGATGGGCATCCAGAAGGGCGAATCGTAGAAATTACAGCAACGAGCCATGACGACTTACCACTATTAGTACAAGTTAGAGAAAACTCGATTGGAGCTTGGCCAAACCATTTACAAGAATTGCTCCAGCGGTTAGCCTCTAACCTACCTAACCGAAAAGTGAGCGCTCAAATTCGTTCTTCTGTTGGTCAACCCCGGAAAAAAGCCAAATTAAATCTTCAAAATCCTGCTAACCACCCCGTCAACAAAGGTGAAGCTGGAGTACAAATCCCCCTGTTTTAAAGAGGTAACAATGAGTCTAATAGAATATGAAGGCAGGCAAATCGAACTGCCCAACGAAATTACTGCAAATGATGAAAAATTGCTAGAAGTCCTACTTCCTTACTTCCCTGAATTAAGCTCCGCTACAATTGAACGAAAAACAGGTCAACCCATTAAAATCATCAAACAAGCCAAGACAAAGGGTGTAGAAGAAGATTGGAAAAAAGAACTATGCGTACTGCTCACTCCCCATTCCCCACTCCCCTCACTTGTCGCAGCACCGGAAGAACCGAATCAAGCTGTCCAACTCACTTGGGCTCTGCAATGCGACTGTATCAGCGGTTGTGTTACTCCGCTAACCTTGGCAAGTCGGGCTCAAGAACTCTCTGACGCGATCGCTCTGGGTGAGCAAGAACTACAGCGATTTAGAGACACTCTCAAAAAACTCCAACTTGCGCCAGCTATTGCTTGTCTCCAAATTCCTCTTAATTTTTAATGCCTGCAACTATTTTGTCTGTGTCGCAAGCCATTGCCGCTTTGCGACACTCCTACCCAGTAACTAAGCTACTTGAAGCGATTGAATTTCTCAGACAAACGCTCAATAGCGCTCAACTTCTCAATCTTTACCAGCACTTTTTTTCAACTGAATTTGCTACCAGTACCAGTTCTATTTACTCGGATACTCCTGATAATCATAGCCCCCGCGAATTAGAATTCTTCCGTCTTCTTGACGAAACAGAACTTATCCCGATCAGCCCCTGGCAATTAGAAATAGCACAAGAAGAACGCCTCGACCAACTCCTGATTGAGTCTTGGGGGTTGGATTGGTTGAGCTATGAAGATATTGATTCCTTAGCTCCTGAATGGCAAATCCTGCTGTCTCTAAGTTCTGAAGGACTAAATTGGCTAACTGAAAATGAGGTGAAAGATTGGTATGAACAAGAATTTGAAGTTTCGTTTTCTCAGATTCTACCACCAGATAGTATCAATCATCAGCAATTCCAACAGTTTTGCTCTGTGGCTGAATTTCCCGTAAAAGGGGTGCCAATTGTACTGAGTTTCCTCAATTACTCAACGGGTAATATTTGGCTTGACGGCTGCGTTCAACACGAGTATCAATTTGGAGAATGGACAGTCGAAAACTTGATATTTTTATCAGAACAATGGCAAAGTGCTAAAGAATTAATAACCCAGGCTCAACAGGTCATTGACTGGCTTGCTACTGACCGCCATCGACATTTTCAGCAAATTCTTGAACTCTGGAACAAAAGCACTTTGTCAATTTGAATTACCCCTGAATCCGAATAATTACGAGTGAACCAGCAACCGCTAGTGCGGTTGTAGCTGTTGAAAATTGAGGTCTTAATTATGACTGAAACTCTAACAAAAGCCGAAAGAATTGCACGTCTTAATGACCAATTACGTCAAGGAGATACCCAAATTGGTGAAATTCGGATTACTCAAGCTGTAAAAGCTCTTATTCCCGAACAGCAACAAAAGTTACTGCAATTACTAAGAGATTTTAACAGTTTTGAAGCTGGCAACAACCCCTACGGAGAACGAGATTTTCTGAGCATTCAACTTAACAGTAAAAGCTATTTTTTCAAAATTGATTATTTTGACAAAAAAGCATGGCTGGAAAATCAGGAAATTGGTTCAGAATGTCCAGAAGACCCCGACAAAACTTGGAGAGTTGCTACGCTAATGCAGTCGAACGAATATTAATTTTCAAGCATGAGCTAACCTTACCTATCGGGTTAGCTCCATAACCTCTATCGATTTCAAGTTATTATGCAACATTTGTCAGGAGAAGTCTTTCGTGAAATTCTGCAAACAGCTCCCCGACAGCTAGCAGAAATTGATGCTGAATTACTGTTCATCAAAGAACAATATCTGTTCCATTATCGAGAAGGAACAAAGGAACACTACAAACTACTCTCCTCTGTCAGTTTGAGAACTGCATTTTCTCACGAGCCGATTGATACGGATTGGATGCCCCCAGGAGTCATAAGGTGGGGAACTAACTCTCAAGGAAATTGGGTAGTAAAATTCATATCTCCTGCCCAATATAACCTCCAATTTGATGAGAGTAAACCCATTACTATTCCACTAACTGCCTTGGTATTTGTAGGACAAAACACTCAATATTGGGTATTTGCAACTGATTTTGCTACTTTCAACCCAGAGTCGAAAGCTTACCACACTCCTTTACCAAACATCCATCCAAACGGTTTAATTTGCTGGGGAAAAATACTCCACCTGTTGCTTCAACTCAAACCATTGATATTGCTTGGCAGAGCTTCATAACCACTCCTTTCAATGCTGACTTATCCAGCCAAAAAAGCCGAAAGTTTCCCCAAGATGTCAGAGAACATCTGAAAAGTTTAGCCTTGAGAAAAAGGCGTACCTATCCTGTTAAAGATTTAGTTGAAGTGAGGTACAGTCCTTCAATTGACTCTTTAGTGCAACACCTCCTATTGATTGCTAACCCTACCTAAATCAAAACTTCTATGTAGGGACTGCACTCAATATTTATTGTTCAACACAAAGTTTAAGTTAATGCTAAAACTTTTTAACCACATTCATGCCTCTATTCCCTTGCCTCCCATTGCTACTGGGGTATTCTGCGAATACGTTACAGCCTCTAACGGCGTGTTTGTGCGTTCAGTTCGCCCCGGACTAGAGGCCATGATTCCTGTTGCAAATTCAACGCCCAATACTATCAAAGGGTTGCCACCTATAGAACCATACTTGCACCTTGAGACTCGTTTAGTACCATCAGAACTGCTACTTTCTATATTGACAAAGGCTGTATTCACCAAAGATAGTAGTGACAATCTCACAGAGATTTTATTTCACCTATCCCTTAACAGTAGTAATCAATGGCAACTGACAATTCCACTCCAATTGACTACACGAACGAGCTGCCAGCCTTTTGACAATTCATCCTACTCAACTGCTTTAATTGAGTGCCACTCTCACGCAGAATTGCCTGCTTTCTTTAGCAGCACAGATGATGCTGACGAGCGGGGTTTTCGCCTCTATGCAGTATTGGGTAAAGTTAATACCTTGACTCCTGAGATTTTAGTCAGAATCGGAATTTTTGGACACTATAGCTTAATTAAAGCTAATTCTGTATTTGAAGAGCCATATTTTATCACCGATGCTTACCAAAACTCCCTTAAACCTTGACTTTGAGTACGCCAATTCTACCCCTCTCCTCATCAAAGATTACTCTCACCTACACTTGTGGCTCGTTGGCTGTGGGGGCACTGGCTCTTATGTAGCTGAAAGTTTAGCACGATTAGCTTACGTTTTCAAACAACGTGGTAAAAATGTCAATGTTGCCTTTGTTGACCCTGACATTGTTGAAGAGAAAAACTTGGGAAGGCAGAGATTTTGTCAATCTGAACTCGGATTGAATAAAGCCGCTACTCTTGCTTTGCGTTACAATCTTACCTGGGGGCTAGAAATTAGTGCAATTCCTGACTATTTTGACCCCAAATTGGTAAAATCATACTGGAATGATTTGGTAATTATCACTGGCTGCGTTGACAATAGTGCGGCTCGTCGTTCCCTCGGCAAAACACTAGAAAGTAACCGCCACTCTGATATTCCAAGAATCTGGTATCTTGATGCTGGCAATAACTTTGATAGCGGTCAAATTCTACTAGGTAGTCATAATTGTGGTGAGGGGTTAATTACTCACCTAGATCAATTTGAGAAAACAGGCATTATGGGAGCGTTACCCTCTCCTATTTGGCAGTGCCCCAATTTGAGAGAATCCCAGCCTGAAGAACTGGCAAATACCTATTTATCTTGTGCTGAGTTAGCCACTATTAACGCTCAGAGTCTCACAATTAATCAGGGGATGGCCTCCATTATTGCTGACTATTTATTCCGTCTCACTTTGACGAATGACTTGCGCAGGTTTGCCACTTTCCTTAACCTTAAATCGGGTTCTATGCGCTCGGAATTTATCAGTTTTTCATCTCTTAAAAGGTTTGCAAGAGGGGGAGGGGGAAGGGGAAGGGTGGAAAAAGGAAGGGAAGAGGAAGGGGAAGGGTAGAAAAAGCTGATTATTTGGGGAGGGGAAAGGAAGGCTTCGCCGTGAACTATGCGGCTCGACTGAGCGACATTCGGCTTGCGCTCAATCGAGCCACAATTCGGCTAAGCTCATGGTCGAAGCCTCACGCCGAAGTCCGACGGGAACCCCGCTTACCGAACGTCCGAATGGAAAGTTATAGGTTATTGTTAGCTTTTATTAAAGAGAAAAAGCTAAAATTTATCCTTCCTTCCCCTTCCCCCTCTTTTACTTTAACGAGATTTTTTCGGATTTAATACTGTGTGAATTGCCCGGTCTAAAAACTCGATAAACTCACTGGGATAAGTATAAAATTGACTCTTTCTGGCTCTTCTGGGTTTGAGGGGATTAATGTATAATGAGATACAATGAATACGTGGTGATAGGCATGGACTTGCATCTTGATAGGTTGCTAAATTTACCAAATACAACCATCGAAAGTTTTACGGAAGAAGAAAATAAAATTATTCTCAAGCTGAGATTCTTACATGATGAAGCTCCTTGCCCCCATTGTAATACGCAGAGTAGAAAATTAAAACAAAATCGACCGATACTGATTCGAGATTTATCAGTATTTGGCAAAGTAATTTATTTAAATACGCCACGCCGCCAATTTTATTGTCATCAGTGTCAAAAACATTTTACGGAAGAATTACCCTTTGTAGATTGGGAAAGACGATACACACAAAGATCTGAAGAGTATGTTTATCAACGAGTGCAAAGTGCGAGTGTAGAGCAGGTAAGTCGAGATGAATTTTTAAGTTGGGATCAAGTACAGGGAATATTTAACCACCAATTTTCTCTCAAAAAAAAGGAGAATTGGGAAGAAGTAAAACGGGTGAGTATTGATGAAGTGAGTAAACGCAAAGGACATCAAAATTTGGTCACGGTCGTATCAAATATTGACTTAGGAGAATTGCTAGAAGTGATTGATAGTCATAAACAAGATGACATCATTGAAATCCTTAAGCAGCAACCAATTGAGATCAGAGAGAAAGTTGAGGAAGTCAGCGTTGATATGTGGGGAGGATTTCCAAAAGTTGTAAAAGAGGTATTCCCAAATGCCAAAATTGTCATCGACAGATTTCATGTCATGCAGCCTAAGAATCAAGTTGAGCAAGTGCGAGAAAATTGGTAACACAGTAGCCGTTATCTAAATTGAATAAAAAATCAAATAAGGAGTATGAGAAAATTGGCAACACAGTAGCCGTTATACCAGCCTTGACAGTCGCGTAAATTGCTGTTGTCGGACTCGCGCTTTGCAATCGGCTAAACTGTTGTTGTCTGATAAAGCTTGACAGTCGGCTAAACATTTATTCCCTGACTTGGTTTACAGCAGTCGCTCGACTCCTAGCTATTAATGGCGGTTATAATTCTCCACCCTATTAGTCCAGGTAGTAATCTCTAAGTAGGTAGGCGGGATTAAACCGAATAATGTAACAGTATGTAAATAGGCTTAAGTCAGCCAGTAGAGAGCATTTTGAGACTTTACATCGTTTACATAGTTGCGTTTTAAAGCGCCGACTTACTTAGGCGTAAAGAGCGAGCGCTAATATATTCCAACCACAAAATAGTTCGCAGTGCCTGTCCCATACCTTACCGCTCTTATTGATGATTTGGGCTTCATTCGCGATCATCGCCGTCGTTCCTTATTCTATATCAATAACGTTTGAACTGCGGGTAAGCAGTATGCTCAATATTCATGGGGGGTGGATATTTTTCGTCTGCACGCATTAGTCAGGGTTTGCGATTGCAAAACCATTGCTTGCTACCGATAGAGAACAGCCATAACCAGCCTCAACATAGAAATACACGCTCGACACAAAAAAGCAGTAATTTGGCAGGAAACTGCAGGCGGAAAGCAGGATATTTTATATTTAGGTCTAGTTCACCCCCTCGGTTCTTTGAAAACCCTGAAAATGCCTTCTTTAGGTCGAGCTATGTGCGCTCCATCAATCTATATTTTTTATACCTTTTTGTTTGGTGTTAATTCGATTGTTTGGTTGATAAGTTTTAAAACAGCTCTATAACTGGTCGAGATCCGAAAGTGCGATTGACCTGCTACCATCGACGACATAAAGGTTATCAAATCGTGGGTGAGGCAGTTGAGGTCTAATACTGAGGTTTTGGGGTCGCTACCAAAGCAGCAGGTGCCGCATTGATGGCCCACAGCTTGCAAAGGAATGTTATTGCGGAAATACAGGCTAAACGGGATGACGTGCACGGCATTTCGCTCGCTCGACTTTAGCACCGATGTCCAGCGATGGATCAGGCGATCAGCAGCTTCAGTATTCTTCAGCGTGTAATCCCGGTGTAAGTTGTCACCGACAACACGTACGCGATTCTTAAAGTCGGGCAAATCCTCGGTTTGCCACCACCCCACGGCTCGTTCAGGTATCAGGTGGAGTTCAAAGCCTGGAATCAATTTCACGTAGGGTGCTAAAAGTGGGGGCGCTTCAGCCAAAATAATATCTGGCAGCACATTTCCGTTCAGATGGATTCTATGTCAAGCTTTTTAAATTAATTTTTGTTAAAGAATGTGTTAAAAACTTTTTTGTCTCATCACTTGTACCAGCAGTTAATTTAATTTACAGAGGTAGCCTAGTAATGCCATCTGACCATCGACAATCTCTAAACTGGCTGTTGCAGCAGTTTCAGCCATTGCCCGGTAAACCTGACATCCTTTATGGCTTGCGTACCCTTTTGGCAGTGAGCGGGCCCATTGCAGTTGGCTTTATTACAGGTCATCCTGCTGCAAGTGCGATCGCGGTGATGGGAGCCATGTTTGTTGGGATGGTCGATACGGGTGGAGCCTATCGCCAAAAAGCAAGTGTAATGCTCGCAGCAACCATTGGCATTACTGCCGCCTTGTTAATAGCGAATCTGGTTAGTAGTACCCTGTGGTTAGCAATTCCAACAACGTTCTTGGTGATGTTCGTCGCTGGCTTAGCTGGTCTGTTTGGCACGAGCGCCGCGACGGTTAGCCTGGTGACATCAATTATGTTTATCGTCTGCCTAGCAAAATTCGCTTCGTTTCCAGATTTCTCTACTGTTCTTCTGCAATGTGCGCTGTGTCTAGCTGGAGCTTTATGGGCGATGGTGTTATCTCTCTTATTGTGGGTGTTACGCCCTTATACACCTGCGACTGAGGCAGCCAGCAGTTGTTATGCGACATTGAGCAAATTTGTGCGAATGGCAAGCGAGATACCCTTAACTCTCTCAGAGCGTCGTCCGTGGGGAGAGCAATTCTTACAAGCTCAAGACAGCGTAATAGAGAATTTGACCACTGCCCGGAGTGTTTGGAGTGCTGTGTGGACGGGTCGAGAAAGTGCTGATTTGCACGGCAATCAGTTACTCGTCTTAATTGAGGATGTCAACCAAATTACCAATTCGGTTGTAGCATTGGTGGAACTATTAGCGATCGCCTCCTCTCGTCCCTTATTCCAGCAGTTGCACAGAGAAATTCAGCAAGTGATGGAAGCATCGGCAACAGCTCTACAATTTTTATCAGAATCCCTCGCCAAAGAAAAGAACCTTGTTCACTTGGGAGATCTAGATCGGGCGATCGAGGCACTAGAACACCACTGGCAAATCATACACTCTCAAGTCCTGAATCAGGCGAGTTTGGCTTACGCAGATGACTATGCTGACTTGGTGAGTCTTGGCAAGATTGTAGCTAGTTTGAAAGCGCTAGCAGAACAAATTCATACAGATGCGGAACTTGCCACAGATTTACAACGGGGAGAAAGACGCAGCATCGCCCAGCTCAATATTTATCCCCCAATACAGCCACAGCGTTCTTCAATCATTGACACGCTGCGGAACAATCTCACGTTTAATTCTGTTATTTTTCGTCACGCTTTGCGGCTGGCGCTAATAGTAACGACCGCTGAATTAGTAGCCGTGTTATTGCAAGTACCCACAGGCTATTGGGTCACGCTCACTGCTGTAGTTGCCCTAAAGCCGAACTTTGGCGGTACTTCTCAGACAACGGTGCAACGGGTGATTGGAACTACATTGGGGGGCATATTTGGCATTGCCCTTGTCATACTTATCCACAATCCAGTGGCCATATTAGTCTGTCTTCTGATACTCTTAGTCACTGCTATGTCGGTGCGATCGCTGAGCTACGGCATCTTTATCACACTCCTCACTCCCGTAGTCATATTGCTACTGAATATGACAAGTAAAGGCGGCTGGGAAATAGGAGTATTACGCATTGTCGATAGCTTAATTGGAGGAATTTTAGCATTACTCGGCAGCTATTTGTTATTTCCCAGTTGGGAGCAATCGCAACTTCCCGCACAACTAGCAAAAACTATTCGATCTAATCTCGCCTACTTTCAACAAGTTGTAGCTAGCTACATCAACCCAGAACAAAACTCCTCGACTGAAACTATTAGAAACCTGCATTATCAAGCAGCATTAGAGAATGCGAATGCGAATGCTGCTGCTCAAAGGTTATTCAGCGAGCCCCGTCACGTTCGAGGAGAAGTTGAACCGATCGCGATGCTGATACTCTACATTCGTGCCTTTTTCAGCTCAGTCACCACTCTAGCAGAACATCAGCGGAAATTTAGCGGAGAGTACCAATTCGCAGATTTCCAGCGATTTACCGATGCGATTGTCCAAGTTTTAGAGAACTTAGCCAACGCGCTGGAACAGGGACACCTACCTCTAGCTTTACCGAAGCTAGATATTTATATCGCAGCCATTCACAACGATATTGAACAGTTACATCTCATTAGGATATCAGAGTTGGCTACAAATCCAATTTCTGTAACATCAACTCGGCAAGCTGTTCTAGAACAAACTCCTGTTTTCACACAACTAGATCGAATTGCCCGTGAAATGAAATGCCTGCATTGTGCGATCGATCGCCTGCAGGCATCAGTTGATAAGAGTTCAACTTAAATATTCAAATACTTTACTAAACTTACTCATATTTTTACAGCGATATGTAGTTTTAGATTATAAGAGGATGTTTTAAAAGTCCGGTCAGGTATAATTTAGCCCTTCTGATTGGGCTTAACTAAGACGATAAATCAAGCTTTGGACCTGGGGGGTTGAGGGGGCGACAAGGAAGGTAAAACCTAGATAGGAAAAGCTGTTCAAGCAACAGACCCCCTGAAAAAAATGGAGAAGAAAACCGTGCTTATTGAGAATAAACCGTGAGGTTATTAGACAGCTATTTGTGAGGGACTGTTTTATGATAGAAAAGAATGGTTTCGTCAAAATAACAAGACCACAACCATAAATGCTACGACAATTTTATCAAACAATCCGGCAAAAATACCTGAGCACTTGACAGTTAATTACTCTAAAAATGCGGGTGTAGCTACTACAGAATTATCGAGAAGTAAGGATATAAAGATGAGCTGCCAACCTGCCGTTACCAATACAAGAAAATAGCCGTCGTCGTCATATACAAAGATTTTTAACCTCAAATGCCTTATTGAAATTTAGTCGGATTTAACTGTAGCATATTTGGGTTTAAAGTTAAGATGCGTTTACCCTGCCTGAACAATTTTCTTTCGTATTTCATCAGCGATTAGTATCAATGGTGGGCAGAGGAGCAACATTAACCATTGCCAGGGAGATAGGGGTGCGGTCGCAAAGACTTTTTGTAAAGGTGGGAAATAGATAATAGATAGAATCAGTCCCCACTCAACCGCAATGCCTAACCAGATCAAACGGTTGCTAAAAAAGCCCAATCTAAAAATTGAGGTGCGCTCACTGCGGCAGGCGAAAACGTTTCCAACCTGACAAGCCACGATCGCCGCCAGCGTCACAGTTGTTGCTTGATGATAAGTTGCCATCTCAGTAGCAGTCCCCGATCGGGCAAGAATCGCCGAAGTCATCCCCTGCAACTCGGTAATCCCGTAACCATTTGACCGCCAAACCAGCAGGAAACCTATCATTCCTACCAAGCCTTCGAGCAACCCTAGAAACAGAAAGGCACGCAGCATTAAAGACTTATCCAGTAATGGTTTCGACTTTTTGCGTGGCGGTTGAAGCAAGATGCCTGCCTCCGGTTCTTCTGCGCCCAACGCTAGGGCGGGAACCATATCTGTGCCTAGATCGATCGCCAGAATTTGCAGAATGACTAAAGCCGGCGGAATCTTAAAAAACACCATCGCCAGAAAAGGGAGCAATTCTGGTATGTTCGAGGACAGGATATAGGTGATGAACTTGCGAATATTCTGATATACAGCTCGTCCTTCCTCGATCGCACTAATAATAGTCGCGAAGTTATCATCAATCAGCACAATATCAGCCGCTTCCCGCGCCACATCCGTGCCGCTGAGCCCCATAGCAATGCCGATATTGGCAGCTCTCAAGGCTGGAGCATCATTCACCCCATCACCCGTCACCGCTACGGTATGACCCATCCCGATGTAAGCCTGAACCAGCCTTAACTTCTGTTCCGGCTGTACGCGAGCAAAGATTAACCCGGATTTTTGCTGCAATATTTGACACAACTGGGCATCCGAAAGATGTCCCATTTCTTCGCCCGTAACTACCCTAGCTTTACCATCTACTAAGCCAATTTGCTGGGCAATCGCTTCTGCGGTGAGTCCATAATCTCCTGTTACCATCGTCACCTGGATACCTGCTTGATGGCATTGGGCGATCGCGTCGGCAACTTCTGCTCTCGGCGGGTCAATCATTGCCACCAACCCAACGAAGATCAGATTTTGCTCCAATTCCTGCGCGTCTTGCGGTTGCTCCTCTTTCTGCCGCGTGGCAACTCCCAGAACTCGATAACCTCGACTTGCAAATCCATCATTAACAGCAGTCACCTCTGCCCGTTCTGCTGCTGATAATTCTTCTATGTGTCCATCTTTCAAAATCTGTTTACAGTGTTGCAGCACGTCCAATGGCGATCCCTTTGTAAAAATCAGATAGGGAGCCGTTAGCGGTTTGAGATTGTCCGATTGCCCTTCTAACTCAAACCCTAAACCTGAATTATCCGAACTTCTTTGCAGCACGACACTCATCATCCGTCTGCGCGAATCAAAGGGAACTTCCTGCGTTCTCTTAAGCTGACGCTGTAGTTCTTCAAAGTTCAGTTTCTTTTTTAGGGCAGCCACCAGCAGAGCAGCTTCAGTGGGATCGCCAATCTCCTGCCACTGACTGGAACCTGCTGGATGGTTCAAGCGGGCATTGGAACAGAGCGCCGAACCCGCCAACAGCAGCTTTACCTGTGATTCCATTCGCCCTGCAGGAACTTGTACCTCTCCTCCCGTCGGGTCGTACCCTATTCCAGTTACTGTAATCTCAGATGTCGGAATCCAGAGTCGGCAAACCGTCATCTCATTCTTGGTCAGCGTCCCTGTTTTGTCTGTACAAATGACCGTGGTGGCACTCAATGTCTCCACTGCCGAGAGCCGACGCACCAGAGCATTACGCTTTGCCATGCGCTTGACACCCATAGCTAGAGCCAGAGTCACCGTTGGCAGCAGTCCTTCTGGGATAAATGCCACAATAATCCCGATCGCAAAAATGAAGCTTTCCTTGAGTTCCATGCCCACCAACAGGTTAGTCAGCAGAAACACCACAACACCCAGCCCGAGGGCGATCGTGGTGATGACGTGCACCACGCTGTTGATTTGAACTTCCAGGGTGCTAGGTTCTCGCTTCACAGTTGTAGTGAGATGGGCAACCTGACCAAACTCGGTCTGAGTTCCTGTAGCGTACACGACAGCTAATCCACGCCCTGCCGAAACGGTAGAACCCGCAAAAACCAGATTGCTTGATTCGGAGGCACGCATCTTTTCAGTGGCTACAGGTTCCGCCGAACGGGCAACCGGCAGCGATTCTCCAGTCAGCACCGAGACATCGACATAACAAGACTGAGCCGAAACCAGTCTGGCATCAGCAGAGATGCGATCGCCCTCTTCCAATTGCATGACATCTCCCGGAACCATCTCCCTGACGGGAATCTCACCTAGCTTCCCATCTCGATAGACTTTAGCGCGGGCGGGCAACATTTTATTGAGTGCTGTTAACGCTTGTTCTGCCTGGAATTCTTGCCAAAAACTGAAACCGGCATTAATCCAGATTACAGCCCAGACTGCCCAGCCGAGTTCTGGTGTACCGGACACAAAAGCCAGCGCACCTGCAACCCAGAGCAAGAGTGCCATGAAATGCGTCAACTGATCGGTGAAGCGGAGTAATAGCGATCTTCTGGCTGGTTCGGGCAGTTCATTAAACCCGTAATGCTTGATTCTGATTGCTGTTTCTGTCTCTGAAAGTCCCTTTTCTGAAGTTGAGAGGGTTTCGTAGACTTGCTGGGTCGATAGTGTCCAAACAGGTGCATGAGATGCCATACAGGATCAACAAGTTGCCTCATAAGTTTGCTGCACGGTTGACGAGAGCACTCTTATCGGTTCTTACCGACTGCTGACTCCATCAGTCGTGCGTCCGCTCATTTCAGTCTCGTGGATGCGGTAAATTGCAATTACCTCTGAACGTCCCTGAGAATCAGTCCAGGTTCGATTGATCGCAGGTGAGAGCATGGGATTGCGCTCTTTGACGAGGTGCATTACCCGATCGATATCTTCCTGCTCAGTGAGGCGCGAAGCTCGACCATTGACGATCGCGCTGCGCCAATGAAGCGGCTCGCGTATTTCTTCAACCTGCAAACAAATTTCTGGATTTGCATCAAGATCGTGAGTCTTCATGCCGATCGTTGTAAACAGGTAAATGTCCTCTTCTTCGAGATAATAATTCATTGGCATCACGTAGGGTTTGCCTTCGTGTATGCAGCCCAGATGACCGTATCCTACTTTGTGTAGGAGTTCGTGTATTTCTTTTTGCCCCATTTCATCAATATCTAACATTACTATTTTCCTAAAGGTTTAGTTAATTAGTAGTATTCAAGAGAAATAGTCCAAGCTTTACATCTGTCATTAGATAGAGTCGATATCTGAAAGTCAATTATCGGAGTCAATAGCCTGTTGAGAAAGCGATCGCCTCGCAAATCCTCTGCGCGCCTAATTGATGCTTTTTTGCCCGCAGCTACGCTAGCAACAACCAAACAGGCCGTGACTAGGGCGATCGACCTCGATCGTAAAAAAAATTGGCAAGGGTTATAATCCCAAGATTTTGCTACAGCACAAACTCATAGCTAATCTCTGTAGTTCTTCCTTTAAAATAGAGCCGAGTGCCTTCTGGATACTCCCATCCCACCTCGCCTTCTAAAGGAATCAGCATCCCATTGCGAACTGAATATTCCCCAAATCGACCACCCCAAGGCATCGCAGTCAGCTTGTCACGATAACGAGCCTCAGTCCGAAACGTATCGATCGTCCCTTCAGCATTAAACTGAAATACGACGGAGACAGTGGTTGCACCATCCGTCAAAGTAGCGCGAGCAGAGGTGTCATTAATCGCCTCCCAGCGCACACCTTGACTGGGTAATAGTGCAGTGGGATACCAAGGAGCCTCAGCAAAGAACCGCAATAATTCACCTTGGTTCGCTTCAGGCGTACTGGGTATTTTTGCAACGGTAAAAAGACCGAGTAATGATGCGTGTAAGCTGCCTTCTCCTAAGAGATAGGTATCATGAACAAAGGCATTAATTCCTGGAGCCATCTGGATGCGTGCATCCCAATCAAAACCCAGACGTTGAGTAATCAGAAATTGAGTGGCAGTAAACGGACTCCACTTGTTCTCAGTTTCACTCATATTGAACAGTCCCTGCTGAGAGAGTTTGACCGCCGCCACGATCGCTTGTCCGTCCTTAATTACTGTCCGAAAAAATCGCTGTACGGGTTCTGGCAAGCCTTCAATCTCTTTTGGATCGTAGATTTTGGGCTTAATTGTTCGCCGTCCATTTGTTAATTTTGCTCGTAGGCGATCGGTATCTGACTCCCAGCGATAGCTACCATAAATGGCAGCAATTCCCAAGCTGACTATGATTAAAACACCAATAATTGCAATCCACTTAATCCACATGATACTTACCTATGTTTGTTAATTCAGAAGTTGATAGATTGTGACGATTAGAACGATCGCTACAATAGCTGTATAGATTGAAAACGTGTACTTAGATAGCCAATTAGGAAGATAAATCGCAAAATTGTCCTTTGTTGAATTTGAATACTTCCGTGCAATCAGAGTTAATGGGCAGACGAATCGAAAGGTTAGTAAGATTATACCTTCTAGAGATACAAATCCATAACCAATCCAGAGCCAGATATCGATTTTATTGGCGATCGCGGCATAAAGCATATAGAAAATCACAAAATTGAAGAATATCCAGATCGCCGTGTGGACGATTTTAATCAGCATCAATTTGGTTTTATTTTCCACATTTTCTCCCTAGTTTTAAGGTGTCATTGCCCGAAAATTTTGCTTGTCTTCCCGACAGATTTGCTGAATAATATTGCGTCCAGACATTGCCACCACTGGCACACTACCACCGGGTTCGACCCACTGACCGATCAAGTAGAAATTCCGCAGTTTAGGTAATGTTTTCGGTAATCCTTTTATCGACAGTGGGAGGGTTTGCTTCGTCAGTAGCCAGCCACAGCTCGATCCTTTCCAGTTTCCAGTGTAACGCTCGTAGGTCAAGGGAGTTGCCACATCGACAAACTCAATATCAGTCTTAATACCAGGGTAAAATTGCTCTAGAAGATCGATGAGAATTTGCGATTCTTGAAGTTCCTCCGCGTCGTAGCTCGATCGACCGTAAATACGTTGCCAATATTCATAATTAGTCGTCAACATGACCATCAGAACCGATTTCCCTGGTGGTGCTAGTGAGGGATCGAAGCAATAGTGCTTGACTCCAATCTCATACCGCGCTTCCCCCGCAATGACTACAGGTTCGTCGAGTAAATGTGTCGTCCAATGCGGTTCAGATGATAGATCTCGATTGACTCCTAGTGATACCTGTAGTTGAGAATGAATGGGTAAGTGTCCATCATAGTAACGTTGCATCTCGCGAGGGACATATTGCCGATTCTTCTTCGGAGAGGCTCCGCCAACGAGTAACCCAAAGAGCGTATTGTGTCCATCACAGGCTGAAATAATTCGATCGGCAAAGTATTTTTCGTTGTCATATAATCGCACACCATTCGCTCGATGATTCTGCACTAAAATCTTTTCTACTTGTGATTCATAGTGGATTTCACCTCCTAATTCCCGATAGCGCTGGGCGATCGTTTGAGCAAATTGTAGCGATCCCCCCAGCGGAAATCCAGCATTTTTGGTGTGCATATACGCCAGTAGAGACATACCCACCATCACTGGAATGCTTTCCCAGCCAAACATCTGAGGAATAGCACGGCGAAGAAATGGGTCTTGGAAGCGATCGGCAAACTCCGTTGCTGAGAGGTTTCCCCACTGCGACATTGGGCATACAAACGGCAACAGTTTTCCCATCAGGCGTCCCCAGTCACCCAGACGCATTAATGCTTTGGGTTGCTGCTGAAGTAGGGATAGATCAAAGTGAGTAAACGTGCGAATCCCAGCACAGAAATCGCTAATTAATCGCCGATCAACGGGTGATAGTTCTTTTAAATGCTGCTCCAGCCGATCGGGATTGCTGTAGACAATTAAGGTTTTACCATGAGGTTCGCTAACTCGTAGCAATTCATCGTGATGGACAAATTGTTGCTGCGGCATAACGCCAAGTTCTTCCCAGAGCCGATAGAAAGGCTGTCCTTGCCCAGAGCCAAACAAATAGTGAATGCAACCATCAAAAATAAATCCCTGTCGTCGCCATGACGTACACAGCCCACCGGGTTGATCGTGCATTTCAAATATCTGCGATCGATAACCATTCATCTGGGCGTAGCAACCTGCTGCCAGCCCAGCAATCCCCGCCCCAATGATGATAATGGTGCCACCACAATTAGGCTTCATAATGAAGATTTCCTATATGTTTGCTATACCTCGTGTTAGCCCGCAAGAACCATTTCTCGGCGAGAGAGATTGGTTTTTCCCAATACTGCAATCAGTGCGATCGCCACAACGCAATTCAGGAGAGCGTATGCGACAGGGGACACCCCAGTTATAACCCACATTCCGCAGATCGGACTCAGAGGACTGGGACTTTTCATGAATTAAGAGTCCTCAAAAATTTTCTCACCTA
>NZ_JAUBTO010000152.1:0-18791 GCF_036702495.1 Microcoleus sp. C2D2
CCGTGTAAGGGGAAACTCTTACGCACGGTTTTGGAGCCGAGCCGGGGAGGCGACTCTCCGGCTTAGGTTAACCGACCTGGCAGAAGTTGTCAAGATGCTATCGAACAATCATTCACTAGATTGAGTGACAATCCCAGGGGTAGCAATGACAAATGGGTTCTAGAAGCTGATATTAAAGGCTTCTTCGACAACATCGCCCATAAATCCATCCTGAAAATGATTAGTAACTTTTCAAAAAGAGAACTAATCGAAGGATGGTTAAAAGCGGGATTTGTTCTCAAAGGAAAATTAAACCCTACAGAGACGGGCACACCACAGGGAGGAGTTATTTCACCTCTCCTAGCCAACATCGGATTGCATGGATTAGAAACATATATAAAATCCACCAATAAACGATTAGGTGTGGTCAGATATGCCGATGACTTTATCGTCACGGCTAGAGAGCGGGAAAGTCTCGAAACTGCCAAAATCCAGATTCAAGCGTGGATGTCAGAAAAAGGACTTGAACTCAGTCCTGATAAGACGTTAATTACGTCAATAGAAGATGGCTTCAATTTCTTGGGTTATAACCTCAGACATTACAACAGAAAACTGTTAATTAAACCCTCAAAACCTCAAGTTCTCAATTTTTGTAAGAGAATCGGTCAAGAGATAAAAAGTCTGGATGGGAGTAACCAAGAGGCAATAATTAGAAAGCTGAATCCGATTCTCAGGGGTTTTGCCAACTACTATAGAGGGGTAGTTAGCAAGCAAACCTTCAGTTACATTTCACACAGGGTATGGGAATACCTCTGGCGGTGGTGTAAACGCCAACATCCTAAGAAAAACACAAAGTGGGTCAGAAAAAAATACTTTAAAACCATCAAAGGCAATAAATGGACGTTCGCTACCACAATTAGCGACCGCCGAGGAAAAGAAAAAATTATTACTCTTTACCAGATAGCGTACACGCCCATCGAACGTCACATAAAGGTTAAAGGGAATACTTCACCTGACAACCCTCTTCAACAAGAATATTGGCTCAATCGAAACCAAAGACTAGGCAAATCATACTGGAGTAAGGGCAGTAAATACTATTCCATCGCTCAAAATCAAAACTGGACTTGTTCTATCTGCGGAGAGCTATTGTTAAATGGAGAGGAAATAGAAACCCACCACATAGTACCTGTTGCTAAAGGCGGTACTGACGACGAGTACAACCTACAGCACGTCCACCTAGCGTGTCACAAACAGGTACATTCCAAAACTCAAACCCAGTCTCAAAAGGCCTTAAGTTAGGCTTGAGCGCAGTGAGTTGGAAACTCTCATGCTGCGTTCTCAGGGGAGGGGAGAGCGGCGACGCTCGAACCTTACCCGACGGGAAAGGAGTGGTAAGCTGTGTTGCATCTAGATTGCCTATGGTATTAGAGAGGGAGAGGGGGTGAAGGGGAAAGGGGGAGAGGATTTGACGATTTTTGATCGGGACTCGAAATATACAATTTAAATGCACAACAGCTTAACACTCCCGCTCTACCCGACTTATTGATTGGGGTCTTGTGATATTAGCGAGACCCTTCTTTTTTATCACAACTGGGTACTTTTTCACTCTTGAGATTATTTTGTCAATAAGCCGAAAATTTTTTGAATTCTACGATCGCGCGAAAACAGACCACTGTAAAGGTTCAGGGGCGCTTGTCGCCCCCTGAATCCTGTCCCATACCTTACCGCTCTTATTGATGCATTTGGGCTTCCCGCTCGACTCGCTCCGTCGGAACTGATTCCATATCAATCAGGTTTTAACTGCGGGTAAGCAGTATGCTCAATATTCATAGGGAGTGGATTATTTTTATATCTGCACGCATTAGTCATGGTTTGCGATCGCAAAGCAAATGCACTCTCGGCACAAAAAAGTAGTAATTTGACATGAAATTGCAGGCTCTTGCTGGACATTTTCGGATAAAAACAGGTAGAGTGCAGCCCCTGCAAATACCTATATTTGACTGATTTTGTACAGCATACACCTAATTGTATACTGGCAATGCCTAACTTTATGGGAGACAAAAATTAGCTAATTTTTAGCGTTTTTAACAACATCTAAATTCATTTAATAGTCAAGTTACGAACGCTGAATTCAATTAAAAATGCTGATAAATTGTAGTGGCGAACCCTTTAGTGCGATCGCTTTAGAGACACCTTGGGCGCTCGCACAAGCAGAATTGTTACAATATGTGCTATTTTAAGTAAAAAATCTTAACAATTGTAGTTGGTAGTGCTAAAGAGGAAGGATGAGAGAATGAAAACGAGTGTCCCGATTGATCAGGAAAACATTATCGTTTTCTAAGAAGTTGGACAATCACATTGGTTCGATTTGGAATTTTATCCATAACTACAATGCTTCTTTGCCACCTTAGAACATCCTTTCCTGTTTAGCACTACCTCTACTTCTTCCAATTTTTGACTTTTTCGGGAAAATAAACTTAACAAAAAGTAATAAAAGTTAAAAAAAGTAGGAGAAATACTTACACGTATTGCTCAGGACTTACGTATTGACAGCAAGACAATCATCTGCATTAGCTCTGGCAACCTCAAAACGATTTAGTCTCAACACCTTTCAATGGCCTGTCTATACACCTGCTACTACCGCTTGCGAGTTATTGAACATGAGCTTCCTGATGTGATTGAATTGGAATGGAACTTCCTGATGTAATTTATAAGAAGAACCAAGAAGGTGAAACCCTGGAGGCCTGACACATCTGTGTAAGCACATCTAAGCCTTCCATATCAATCAGTTGATCTTTGTATGAGGAGAATCGTGAGTGGTTGTTGATAACCAGATTAATTCAGCGGTGTGGGAAACAACAGATGAGTGCCCGCTTTTTGCGGTATCTTTACAGAAACTCTTTGAAAATAAAATTCCTCTCATCCGCATTCGGCAATTTGCAACCTTACAGGAGTGTGATGCATTGGTTGCTCAAGCCAACTTGCTGGGTTTTGACGCCTACAAGGATGTCACTCCCAAGATTGAGCGCATTGGGATTACTGTCTTCGAGTACAACAGCATTGGCAAAGCGGATTACTTCCAAGCAGTAGACCAAGCGGGCAAAAAGCAGCATCACATCACTTGTGCCTCCTTCAATCCCTTGCAGCGTCTGATGGGACTGCTCAAAAATCATACGGGTGCAACAGTGAGAATCGCCTCAGAATCCTTCTATGGTAATTATCATGCCGGATTGACTCGGAAAATTGAGCGGGGTACGCAGTTACACATTGATTATGCGCCCTCTGAGCAGCGAGAATGGGAGGTCGGAGCGGTAGTTGCTCAACTCTCCTGGAATTTGTATCTTCAGGTGTCTTCTAGCAATCCTGGTAAAACCTCCATTTACGATCGCCAGTGGCATCCCGGCGATGAGAAATATAAGCTCGATTCCTATGGATATGACGATGCGGTGGTTGCTGGTGCAAGCAGGATCAGCTTTCAGCCCCAAGTGGGGGAGGTGTTCATCTTTAATACTCGAAACTATCACATCGTTGAGCCAATTGAAGGGCATCGCGTGACGTTTACCTCTGCACTAGGGCAGCTCCCTAATGGTGAGATCATATTCTGGTCTTGATGTTCCAAGGTTAATTCTGTTAAATATTGCGGAGAAGATCCAATGCCACTAGCGGCTGTTATGATTGCCCCTAACCAGCCAGTTGAATTGCGACAACTGCCCGATCCTGTACTTGAAAAAGGGGGGATTGTTATGCAGACGCTTTACTCTGAGGTTTGCGGCACCGATGTGCATTTACTGCGGGGGCATCTTGGGGGCGTTCCCTATCCAATCATTCCGGGGCATTTCTCCGTTGGTCGCGCGATCGATATGGGCGGAAGTGTGTTCGATATTGATGGACAGCCTATCCAACCGGGTTCGATTATCACGTTTCTGGATGTCAACGAAACCTGCAATAACTGCTGGTATTGTCTTGTTGCGAAGGCATCTACTCGCTGTCGGCAGCGTAAAGTCTATGGGGTTACGTACTCAGCAAATGAGGGTTTACTCGGTGGTTGGTCTCAAACGATCTACCTGAAGCCAGGAGTTAAAATTCTGACGCTTCCTGAAGGGGTGACACCGGAACGATTCATTGCTGGTGGGTGTGCATTGCCGACTGCGTTACACGCTATCGATCGCGCGAAGATTCAAATTGGCGATGTTGTGGCGGTGCAAGGGTGTGGTCCAGTGGGGTTGAGTATAGCAATCTTAGCTTTGCTATCAGGGGCCGGTCGGGTAATTGCGATCGACTTGTATGAAAGTCGTTTAGCAGCGGCTCGAGCGTTCGGTGTGGATGAGGCGATCGCCATTGACGAGCAAGCACCACGGCAGCACATTGAGCGGGTTTTGGAATTAACCAAGGGTCGTGGTGCAGATGTGACCATTGAAGCGACGGGAGTTCCCGTTGCGTTCAAAGAGGGCATTGAGATGACCAGAGATGGTGGTCGCTATGTCGTGGTGGGGCACTACACCAACACGGGTGAAATCCTCATCAATCCCCATCTGGAAATTAACCTGAAACACATCGAGATTCGAGGGACATGGGGCATTGATTTCAGTCACTTTTACAGAATGCTCCAGTTGCTCAAACACGATCGCGCTCATCAACAAACAATTGCTTGGGAACAAATCATCAGCCGATTTTATACACTTGAGGAAATTAATCAAGCACTGGCAGACGTAGAGCGGGGATTGGTTTTGAAAGCAGCGATCCAGCCCAATCCGTCTTAATCGAAAAGTTGTTGGCAGGGGGATAAGATACATGTTAGGGGATAGACAAATTGCATTCATTGGCAGCGGCATCATGGGCGAGGCAATGATCGGTGGATTGCTCGCTAAAGAGGTCGTAACAGCCCATCAGATTATCGCGAGCGATCCTCTTGAAAGTCGTCGCTTATACATCGAAAAAACCTATGGTGTGCGAACCACTAGCAGCAATACCGAAGCCATTCAGGGAGCAGCGATTGTCGTTTTGAGCGTAAAGCCGCAAGTATTAGGAGCACTCATGCCAACGCTTAACCGCCAAATTGACCCTAATGCTTTAGTGATGAGTATTGTGGCTGGAGCGACCATCCAATCTATTAGTCAAGGATTGAGTCATGCACCGATTGTTCGTGTTATGCCGAACACCCCGGCTCAAGTAGGGATGAGCATGACCGTCTGGACGGCATCGCCGGAGGTCACCGATACACAGTGTTCCGATACCCGGAGGATTCTCCAAGCATTAGGGGCAGAAATGGCTGTGCCCAACGAACAGGAGGTTGATTGGGCAACAGCAGTGAGCGGTGCGGGCCCTGGATTTGTGCTTCTGTTTATTGAAGCAATGATTGATGCGGGGGTTCAGATGGGTTTGAGCCGCACCCAAGCCCAAACCCTGACGTTGCAAACGATCTCGGGCAGTGTAGAACTGATGCGTCAGACCAATGAGCATCCAGCGGTGTTACGCAACCGAGTCACGAGTCCCGGAGGAGTCACGGCGGCGGGTCTTTATGAGTTAGAAAAAGGTGGACTACGGACAACCCTGTGTGATGCAGTTTACGCGGCCTTCGAGTGCACTCAAAAGTTAAGTCATCTGAATGAAAGTTTCTTTCCTCAGCGTCCGTCCTCAACTGTAATATAGTTCAGGGGCGCTTGTCGCCCCCTGAACTAAAATTGTCTAACCGCTAAACTCTCAGCCATTTCAACATACTTGGATTCTTGTCATAGCGGTATGTCAAACCGTCCCTAGTAGTGATAGAACCTCCTTTACTTGCCTTACTTCTGATAGTGCTAATGGAATAGTTAGTTAATTCACTTATTTCCTTATGAGAAAGCCCTTCACTTGTGATTGTTTCCGTCAATATTTGTGATTGGCTTTGCAACTCATTATTAGGCGTGCTTTGAATATTTATTATTTTTTGATTTTGATAATCCTGCACAGTCAAAAGTTGCCAACTATAATCTTGTGAAAGTTCTAGAACCCATTGATGATAATTAAATAAACTTTCTCGATGTCCAACACTAATAAACGTTGTTTTCGTCTCTTGTAATTGTTGGTATAAGTTTCCTTCATTCTTCAAATCTAAGGCACTTGTTGCTTCATCTAATATAGTGAACCTTGGATTAGTCACCAACAGGCGTGCGAAAGCCAGGCGTTGTTGTTCTCCCAAGGACAATATATTCTCCCAAGGAACTTCAGTATCAAAACCTTCAACTCGACTTAGCAAATTTTGTAGGTTTACTTGTTGCAAAACTTCTTCGAGTTCTGCGTCGGTCAATTGACGATTAGTTTTAGGATAAAGCAACTGTTCACGCAAAGTTCCCAGAATTATATAAGGACGTTGGGGTAAGAATAAGACTTCTTTTAGAGGAGGTCGCACCAAACGACCAGTTCCCGCATTCCATAAGCCAGCAATTGCCCTCAACATAGAACTTTTACCTCGACCACTTGGTCCAACAATCAATAAGCCTTCTCCTGGCTGAACAGTTAGTGACAAGTTTTCGACGATTACCTGTTCATAGTTTGGCGTTTGTAAAGTGACGTTCTCAAAAGCAAAATAATTCTCTTCTATTATTTTAATAGTACCGACGTTCTCAGGTTGTTTTGCCACTGCTTCTAAAGCATCTGAAAAATCAGATAAACGCTGAACATAACTAGAAAATCGCCCTGAAACGCCAAATTCAGCTATTAATTCTTCCAAAGCACCGGCAAACATATAGCAAGCTGTAGTAGCTTGTCCAATTTGTCCGAAATCAATTTCACCTCTAATAAATAAAGGTGCGAGTACTAAGAGCGTGAGAAATTCGATAGTACCCCGATATCCTCTGTTAAAAATTGCCTGATTTCTCTCCCAATTAATCTTTTCTTTAATATTTTTTATGAGAATACTAAATCGGCGTTGAATTATATTCAGCTCTTGTTTTTCTCCTTGAAAAAAGGCTATTGACTCAGCGTGATTGCGGACATGAGTTAGACAATAACTATAATCAGCTTTAGATTCAATTTCTGCTTGATTAATCTTGATTAATTCTTGATTTAAGTAAACAGCAATAAAGTTTCCTATAATTGTATAGATAAGCAGAGCAAGAGCTATCTGTTGGGAAATTGTCCAGACAACTATTAAAAAAGTTATCATTTCTAGTGCTTTTTCTAGTAAAGTAGCTGAAAAACTGAGCGCACTACTGGTTATCGGTTCAATTTCTTGAGATAAACGTTGATCGGGGTTATCAATATCAGCTTTAAAATTAATTTTATAATAAGCACGATTATTCAAATATTTATTTAAAATAAAATTATTAAGCCATTGATACCAATCAATAGAAATTTGCTTTCTAATAAATTTAGTAAAGCCTATTAAAAGTGTTATCAAGACAAGTCCAACAGCATAAATTGCTAAAGTATAAGTAAATTTTGAATAATTTTTTTCTTGAATTATGACATCAATTAAATAACGATGAATAAAACTATTATAAGTAGTTGCAGCTACGAGACCCAATATTAGCAATATTAGGAGAATAAGCATTCCCCATGCGCGGATTACATCTGAAAAAGCTCTTTCTCCTGGCTTTGTTGGATACCAGTAAGGGCCGGCGATCGCTCTTATATCTTTCCAGAATTGAATAAAATCTGAAAATACATTTGTTGAGGGTTTAGTTTGAACAACTTGAGTTTGCATATTTTAGAGATAAACTGAAATATTTTAGAATTAGATTTAATACTTTTTGGTGTTAAATAATCAGCACTAATTTTTCAACTCATATTACCTAATTCTTGAGTGCGGTTCAAAGCAGCAAGCACTGCATTAGAGATGACAGTTCGCATACCACCTTTTTCTAACTCGTAAAGACCAGCAGCAGTCACTCCCCCAGGACTTGTCACTTTGTTTCGTAAGACTGCTGGATGTTCGTCAGTCTGAAACATAAGTTCTATACTACCAGCAATCGTATGCAATGTTAGTTCTTGGGCTTGTGTCCGAGTTAAACCCATCTGAACCCCAGCATCAATCATCGCTTCGATGTACAGAAACGCAAATCCAGTCCCCGCGCTACTCAATGCCGTTGCCATATCAAGGTAATGTTCATTTTGGGTAGCAAATTCCTTGCCTAATGCTTGTAAAATGGTTTGAGTATGCGATCTCTGTATTTCTGTCACACTTGATGATGCGCTCCACACCGTAGTCCCATGACCAACTTGTACTGCAAGATTCGGCATTGTACGGACAACGGCAGGATGATTCAACCCTTGGCACAGAGATGGAATACTCGCTCCTGCCACAATACTAATTACTAAAGCATCAGGCGAAATTTTACCCTTAAGCATAGCCATAACGTCTGCCAAAACCTGCGGCTTCACCGCCAAGATTACAATCGATGCACCTTGCACAGCTTCTATGTTGCAGGTTGTAGTACTTACTCCATATTCCCTTTCTAAATAAAGGCATCGTGCAGACAGTGGATTACTAACAATAATTATCTCTGATTGTTGAACAGTTTTTGTTGATAACAATCTACTAATTATCATTTCACCCATCGTACCACCACCAATTAAGGTAATTTTTAAGTTTGTCAGCATATTTTATTCTCTATTTATTAAACTTAAATTTTTGAAGTTATTTGTTTTTTTGGAAAATCTTGCGTCTAAAAAACTTTTTTAATTTTGCATTCCAAACGAAACTAACAGAAATATTTAGCTCATCAAGAGAGTAAACTTGATGCCACCAAAAGGATGGAAAAAAAAGTATTTCACCAGGTTCTAGGATACACTCTATATATTTTGCATATCTAAATTGAGGAAATTTATCAAGGTCAGGTTGGTCAATATTTAATTGACTCATGAATGGTACTTTTGAATGTTTGGGGAAAGGATATAGAGAATTACTTTGTTTTGGTTCAAACAGCAAAATTCGCTTTCGACCACGCACTTGACATAACACACTTTCTACTGGATCGTGATGTAACTGGGTGATATTGCCATTGGTACTCATCCAGAAAATAGTAGTCAGGGATAAGTATTTATCAATATAATTTGGAATTTCCATCTCTGAAATACCCAACCAACGAGCGGTATCTAGGGATAAGTTTTTATCAAAAATATCTGGAATTATAATATCGGGAAATAGTTCAGGGAAGGTAATATGAATTGGATATTGCTGAATGTAATAGTATTGGTCATGTTTTTTTTTATTCACAATCCAATCCGTGAAGTCAGTAAACTTCATTTTTTTGGTAGGGTAATTTACTCCAACTTCTGGATCAAAGGTAAATATTTTATTGTCAGAAACGCGAGCATTGATTTCTTTGTTAGCTAAAGCACTATTCAAATAATCCAATGACCATAAAGAAAATGCTTTCCATTCAGCTACTATCCCAGTAAAGATGACAGGATGTTTATAAGAGAGAGCTATGTGTTTAAAGTCCTCTGGCGTAGGTTTATGAATACGTTCAATTTGACCAACTGAAGTTTGATTAAATTTATTTTCTACAGTGATATTCATAGATACTCCTCAGGTTTATTGGTAATAAAAGTATTTAAAGATGGCTCTCCCGTACTTAGTGTGATAAATTTTGCTAATCAATTTGCCGATTGGCTTGAGCAGAGCGAAACTCAAGGGTCTAAAACTAATAAGTTAGATTTTGTACCTCTACGAAAGGTATAACGCTTGTATGACAGGCTTTCCAAAGCATTCATTACATTTTATTATCACTTCAAGTACGGAAGAGCCGCCTTCTTTGACAGCATTGGGAACGCCTGTTGCTTCAATAGTTATATCACCACCATATCCGTTTGTCAATTCCAAAGCCCGCTCAATGTGTTGTTGTGGAGCGTCAGCTTTAATTGCAAGGGTTTCGTCTACATCGAATGATTTTGCAACTGCTAATCGGCTCTCAAATTTATCAACGACAATTACTTTGCCCGCACCTGAGAGCAAAGCGAGAATTGCCACACTCAAACCCACAGGCCCGCAACCCTGTACCACAACAACATCACCAATTTGAATCTGTGCTCGATCGATAGCGTGTAGTGCAGTTGGTAAAGCACATCCCCCAGCAATAAATTGTTTTGGTGAAACTTCTTCGGGTAATGTAAAAACTTTAACCCCTGGTTTGAGGTAAATCAATTCAGACCAACCACCCAGTAACCCATCTTTGGCTGAGTAGGTGACACCATAAACTTTGCGTTGGGGACAGCGAGTGGATGCTTTGGCTACTAGACAATACCAGCAGTTGTAACAGGTTTCGTGAACATCGAGAAAAATGGCGATCGCTCCAGGCTCAATTAATTTACCATTGACATTGCTAACCCGTCCACCTGTTTCTACCACACGACCAACTGAGAAGTGACCGGGAATAATTGGATACGGTACTCCCTCTAAACGGCCATGCAGTAAATGTACATCAGTTCCACAAACCTCAGAATATAAGGTTTCAAGAATGATTCCACCCTTTTCCAGAATCGGGTCTGGTAATTGTTGGACTACAACGGGTTGATTAGGTGCAGTCATCACAGCTGCTAAGGGCATAAATTACTTCCTCACTATATTTACCAAATTGCTTCCTGCTTCCTACTTATCAACTTCAAGACCACAAAATAATTTCACCGTTAGGTAGTAATCCGATCGCGGAAGTGAAAGTCACACGTTGTCCATCCATCGGTTCAACAATGTGATAGTTGCGTGTATTGAAAATGAATACATCTCCTACATAAGGTTGGAAGCTGATTATGTCTGCATCTGCAATTACTGTATCACCATAGCCGTAGGAATCGAGTTTATATTGGTCATCTCCTGGTTGCCACTGGCGATCGTAAATACGTGTTTTACCATAATTATTAGCAGAAAATTTCAAGTACAAATTCCAGGAAAGCTGAAAAATAACTGTACCAACTTCCCATTCAGATTGTTCTAACGGAGCATAATCAATATGAAGTTGAGTACCCTGCTCTATTTTTCTAATGAGTCCTGTGTAGTAACTACCATAGAATGGTTCAGAAGCAATTCGCACAGTCGCGTCTGTACATTCTTGAATTTTCACCATTAAGCGTTCTAATGGATTGAAAGAGGCTGCCATAATGTAGTCTCTTAATTTAGTTGTGCGTTCTACTGCTTGAAAATAAGCTGCTTTACTAATGCGATTATATTCAAACACTGTGATCCCAATTCGCTCAATCTTGGGATTCACATCTTGATAGCAGCCAAAGTTTAACAATTCAGCTTGAGCAACTAACATTTTACACTCTTGGGGTGTAGCAAATTCTTTTAGCCGAATTAAAGGAATTCGGTTTTCCAAGAGCATTCTTAAAGACTCTTTAGTTAAGGGATATTCTTGCTTCTTGTCCCAAACCTTGGATTTAATCTGGTTAGAATCGGTAGTCATAATACAGTTCTTTACGTTTCAATATCGTACCTATTGATAGGAGTGTTACTCCCAATTATGGGTGTTTACAGACAACGTAAAGACGCAAATTTAGCGTCTCTACATAGTTTTTTAGCAAATGTCTATTGATTGGTTTCTTGCTTGTTCAAGAAATTTTTCGAGTTTTTGAACTAGGGTTTGGACATGAGGTGGTGACACCATGTTTAGATGATTACCAGGAACTACAACCGTTTCTATATGTTCCACCAGTTCTTTCCAGTAATATTCAAAGTCGGTATCAGTCTCACTGGCTTTAAATATAACCATTGAGCCTGAGTAATATTGACCTTGGTAATTTTGTACGGCTTGACCGTTGATCTGGAAAATTTTTAGAAGATGGGGAGCTTGATCAAAGTCAAAACCTTGTAGAACTACATTTTTCTGTTGAGCTTGTTCCTCAACATAAATTATCTGCTCCTCTGGCTCTAATTGCCTCAGTTCCTCTAAACAGAGGTTTAAACGATCTTTGAATAACTCTACTAATAGGAAAGCATTGTCTATTAGTCCTTTATAACTTAGACAAGGAGGATTAGTATCTATTAGAGCCAACAGAGCTATTTGTTCACCTTTATGGGAAAGTTGTTGAGCCATCTCAAAAGCTACTAAGCCACCAAAAGACCAGCCAGAGAGAAAATAAGGGCCATGAGGTTGAACCGTTTGTAACTCTTGGATATAGTGAGTTGCCATTTGTTCAACGCTAGTATGAGGATGATTTTTGGGATTTAAACCAAAAGATTGTAGCCCATAGAATGGCTGTTCTGAATTCAAATAATAAGCAAGATGGTGATAACAAATGACATTTCCCCCGCCAGGATGAACACAGAACAGAGGTGGTTGATTACCATTAGTGTTGATAGGAACTAGAGCAGACCAAGGTAAAGAATCTGTCGAGGAACTCAAGAAATTTGCTAGTTGTTCGATAGTGGAATATTGGAACAAAATAGCTAAAGGCAAATTTATCTGGAAATGTTTTTGAATCTGTGTCATGAGACGAACAGCTAAAAGAGAATGACCTCCAAGTTCAAAGAAGTTATCTCGGATGCTGACAGGATGAATTCCCAGAATGTCTTCCCAAATTTGTAGCAGTTGAAATTCCCCAAGATTTTGGGGTGCGTCAAAGCCTTTTTGGAGTTTCTTTTGAACAAGTTTGTGAGGCGGTCTAACTTGCGGAATTTGCTCTGCTGAAATCCTTTCGATCAGTGTTTCAAGGCACTGCTCTGGAATATCAACAATGCTATTCAACAAAGCCTGAAAATGTTCCAGAATCAGGGTTATAGCCGGATTGTCATAACGGTATCGGTTGTAGATAATGCGAAACTCTAACTCTGAACTTGGGCTAACCAGAATGGTGAGGGCATATTTCGTTTGCGCCCCTATAGAACGAGCCTGAGATTGATTCATACCATAGTTCGCGGACTGTTTTACTGATGAATCGACTGGATGGTTTTGGAAAACCAGAAGGCTTTCGTAGAGGGGTAATGCTCCGGGTACTTCACTCCATTCGTGAATTTGTCCTTCAGAGCAGTATTCATAATCTCGTTGCGTGAAGCTTTGATCGTGGATGTCTCTAAGCCAAGACCAAAGTGATGTTTGGGGAGAAACCTGGAGCCGCATGGGTAAGGTATTAATGAATAGACCTAACATGGATTCAGCTCCTACTAATTCTGAGGGACGACCAGAGAAAGTCGCGCCGAATACCACATCTTCCAGACCGCTATAGCGACTCAACAGCAAAGCCCAAACGCCTTGAACTAAAATATTTAAGGTCAAGTGATGTTGCCGCACCAAAGACTGTAAAGCTACTGTTGCCGAAGTTGTCAAGCGGGTTTCTTGTTCACCATAGCGCTCTTCCTCAGCAGAAAAATTAACAGGTTCAGCTTCTATTCCTAATGGGGTTGGACTTTTGAAACCTTGAAGTTTGCCCCGCCAGAATGCCTCTGCTTCTGACAAATTCTGCTGTTTTAGCCAGGCGATATAATTTCTGTAGGGATGACTGGGTTCCAGAAGTAAATCTTGATTTTTGCTGAATGCCTCGTAGAATGCGAAAACCTCCTTGAAGATTAGAGGCACGCACCAGCCGTCTGTAAGAATGTGATGAGAAGTCCAGACGAATTGATAGGCATTCGAGCTTACTTGGAAAAGCGCAAAACGCATTAGTGGTGGTTCAGCCATCTCGAAACCACGCAGTCGGTCTGCCCTGAGATAGGTTTCTAATTTTTCTTGCTGCTGGGACAGAGAAAATCCGCGCCAATCTTGCTGTTCCAGTGAAATTTTTACTCCCTTCAATACAACTTGAAGTGGCTCATCTTGATTTTCCCAAATAAAGGCTGTTCTGAATATCGAGTGGCGATCGACGAGACGTTGCCAAGCTTTTCCAAAAGCTAAAGAGTCTAAGTCTTCTTGTAAGTTTAAAATACACTGCTCAAGATGTATCCCTGACTCAGAAATAGATAGAGTCTCGAAGAGCATTCCTTGTTGTGAAGAAGAAAGTGGATAAATTGATTCAATGTTTTTAGTTTGGAATCGAGCTAATAACTCATCCAGTTGTAATTGATTTAACTTTACATCTGGAAAATCACTAGGTGTATATCCTCTAGTTTCTGCTAACTGACAATGTTCTATTATTGACCTGATTGCTTGAATATAGCTCTGTGCCACTTTCTCCACTGTGGCACGAGTATGAACCTGACTATCGTAAGTCCAATCAATTAGTAATTCACCTTCTACTACCAGGGCATTAATATCGAATAGATGGTCACGAGCTTGCTTTAAACTTTGGCTAGATCCAGTAGGTTCGGACGCAAATTTCCAACCAGTTTCTGATTGTACTTGGTCAAATTGTCCCAGGTAGTTAAAACTAATTTCTGAAGTGGGAATTGTCTTTATTTTTTCATTAACAGTCGTATCTTTACACAAGTAACGCAATATACCGTAGCCAATCCCACGATTAGGAATCGCTCGTAATTGTTCTTTAATAGATTTGATTACTTCTCCTGCTTGGTTTAATGAAGGTAGTTGCAATAATACGGGAAACAAACTGGTAAACCAACCTACTGTCCGTGATAAGTCTACATCTGCAAATACTTCTTCTCTACCATGTCCTTCTAAGTCAATTAGTACCGTTGAATTTTCCGTCCACTCTGCTATGGAAAGTACTAATGCACTTAGCAGTATATCGTTAATTTGTGTGTTGTAAGCTTCGTTTACTGACAATAGCAGAGTTTGGGTTTCTTCTTGACTTAATTTTACTGATACACAAGCAGCACTACCGACTGTATTTTCTGGTTGAATGTCAGCATGATCTGATGGTAGTGGTGTTATCTTAGACCAAGCTTGGTTCAGCCAATAGTCTAACTCAAGTTTTATAATTTCTGACTGTGCATAATTGTTTAATTTTTCTGACCAATCAATAAATGCTGTTGTTTTGGCACTTAGCTTTGGAGGTTCCTGAGTAATTAGTTGTTGATAAATTATTTGTAGGTCTGATAATAAAATTCGCCAACTTACACCATCTACTGCTAGGTGATGAATAATAATTAGTAACCTAGCATCACTTTCATTGCCCAAGTTAAACATCACCGCTTGCATTATCGGCCCTGTTGACAAGTTTAAACTTGCTTGATACTCTGCGGCGATTTTTTCTAGAGCTAGCGGCTGTTCACGTTTGGGCATTGATGATAAATCTACTACGGCAAATGGTATCCTGTCATCTAACCCTTGGTTTATTTGTTTGTATTCATCTCCAACCGATGTGAATTTTAGACGCAAAGCATCGTGATGCTCTAGTAATTTTTTCAGGGCTATTTCAATTAATTCACTTTGCAGATTATTTGGAATCTGCAATAAAATTGATTGATTATAATGGTGGGATTCGGGGCGATTTTGTGTAAAGAATCTTTGTTGAATGGGTGTTAGGGATACAACTCCCGTCACTATACCTTGTTTAGACTCAACACTCACTGTTGTATTGGCAATCCTGGCAAGTTCGGCGATGGTTTGGTTTTGGAATATTTGTTTGGGAGTGATTTGTAATCCTGAGTTTTTGGCACGAGAAACTATTTGAATACTCAGGATGGAGTCGCCACCAATTTCAAAGAAGTTGTCGTGAATGCTGACTTTTTCTTTGAGCAGCAGTTCTTGCCAGATATTGGTTAATATTTGTTCTATGGCGGTACGTGGTGCTACGTACTCATGTTCCCGGCTAATTTCCCCATCAGGTGTTGGTAGTGCTTTGCGGTCTAGTTTGCCGTTGGGTGTTAACGGTAGGTTGTCTAAGGTGACAAAGCCACTGGGAATCATGTATTCTGGTAGCTGTTGCTTGAGGAATTGACGCAGTTGGTTGGTGGTGAGCGATTTATCACTCTTGACTACATAAGCAACTAAGCGTTTGTTACCTGGAATATCCTCTGTTACAATCGCTACGGCTTGTTGGATTTGGGGGTGGGTATTGAGGGCTGCTTCGATTTCTCCAAGTTCGATGCGGAAGCCGCGAATCTTCACTTGGTTATCGATACGACCAAGGTATTCGATATTACTATTACTCAGGTAGCGTGCCAAGTCTCCTGTTTTGTAAAGACGTTCTGTGACATCAGAAAAGGGATTTGGGATAAATTTTTCTTGGGTGAGTTCTGGGCGGTTAAGGTAGCCTTTTGCCAAGCACACACCACCAATGTACAATTCTCCTGGCACACCAATGGGAACAGGCTGTAAATAGCTGTCTAGAATATATACAGTCCTGTTAGGCAGAGGACGACCAATAGGCATTTTTTTCAGATTGATGTCTTCACTCAACTGGGGAATGATTTCAAACAGGGTTGCAGTGATAGTTGTCTCTGTGGGGCCATAGGCGTTGAGCAGACGAACACGAGATATTGCACTTTGTTGCCAAATCGCAACATATTCGGGCAACATTACATCTCCACCAACAATCACAAGTCTCAGTTGGCTGTTGGTATCTAACACTTGTGTTTTGGCCCACTCTTGAGCCAATTGTTGCCAGTAGGCTGTTGGGAGATTAACGACAGTCAGTCCAAAATCCGAAATTATTTTTTGGAAGTTTGTTGGAGTCCATACATCTGAGCCTTTCAATACCAAGGTAGCGCCAGCTATTAGTGTAGGAAATATCTGTTCTAATGAGGCATCGAAGTTAATTGAGGCAAACTGGAGTACACGATCGCTCTCTACAAGTGCGTAAGCTTGTTGAATAATACAACAGTGGTTGGCGATCGAGCCATGTGGGATCATAACCCCTTTAGGCTTTCCAGTAGAACCAGAGGTATAAATCACATAAGCCAAATTACTTGCTTGCACATCTGCGAGGGAGGTAGCCCCGCCAAAGGCGATACCTACGGGCAGTTGCGCTAACACATTATCCTGACTTAACTGAGAAATAAATTGCCAGTCAGTATCTAAACATACAATCTGCCCTTGATGTTGAGGTAACTTTTCAAGGAGTTGCTGTTGTGTCAGCAGCACTGGAACTTGAGCATCTTCTAGCATAAAGCTCAAGCGTTCTTGAGGATACTCTGGATCGAGTGGCACATAAGCCCCACCCGCTTTGAGAATACCCAGTAGTCCCACCACCATTGAGAGCGATCGCTCTACACACAACCCTACCAGCACATCTGGTTTTACACCCAAAGACTGCAAGTAATGTGCTAACTGATTAGCGCGACAATTCAATTGCTGGTAAGTCAGTTGTTGATTTTCAAAAACGACTGCTACAGCATCCGGGGTGCGCTCAACTTGCTCCTCAAACAACTGATGGATACATTTATTACCAGGATAGTCTACTTGAGTGTTGTTCCACTCAACGAGTAATTGCTGTTGCTCAACTTCTGTCAGCAATGGCAATTGCGAAATTTGCTGCTGCGGGTTAGTAATAATACCTTCCAGCAATGTCACAAAATGATGGGTCATCCGCGCGATCGTGCTGGCATCAAATAAGTCAGTGTTGTACTCCCACACACCCACCAACCCAGTAGCAGTGTTCTGCATTGATAAACTCAAATCAAACTTTGCCGTTGCGCTTTCTGTCATCAATGGAGTAACAGTTAACCCCGTTAGTTCTAATGCAGACATGGGCGCATTTTGCAGAACAAACATTACCTGGAACAGTGGTGTATAGCTGAGATCCCGTTCTGGCTGCAATGCTTCCACAAGCATTTCAAAAGGCAAGTCCTGATGAGCATACGCGGATAATGCTACTTCTCGAACACGAGTAAGTAATTCACTAAAGCTCGGATTACCTGCCAAATTTGTACGCATTACTAAGGTATTGACAAAAAAGCCAATTAACCCCTCAATTTCATTACGATTACGGTTAGCAATGGGAGAACCAACCAAAATATCTGATTGTCCTGTGTAGCGGTAAAGCAGAATATCATAAGCTGCCAACAGCGCCATAAAGAGAGTACAACCTTGCTCCTGGCTCAATTTTACCAATCTATCAGTTAACTCAATTGATAGTGCAAACTGTTGATATGCGCCAGGAAAAGTCTGTACAGCAGGTCTGGTTCGGTCTGTGGGTAATGACAACAAAGCTGGTGCGTTTGCTAGTTGCTGTTGCCAGTAAATCAATTGGCTTTGTAAAACATCTCCTTGCAACCAGTCTCTTTGCCAAATGGCGAAATCTGCGTACTGAATTGGCAGTGGTGTTAAAGGTGACGGCTGACCTTGAGAATAAGCATTGTACAGTGCTGCTAGTTCTTGGATAAGTACATTTATTGACCAAGCATCAGATACAACATGGTGCATACACAATAAGAAGACGTGTTTTGTTTGAGACAGCACTAGCAATGTCGCTCTGAGCAATGGTTCACTGGCTAAGTCAAAGGCTTCAATAGCTTGTTGTTGCGCTAATTGCTGTAAAGTACTTTCTTGTTTGGTTGTCGATAAATGCTTCAAGTCAACAATTGATATAGCCCTCTGTTCCTTCTTCCCTGTTCCCTGTTCCTTAATAATTTGCGTTGGTTGTCCATCAACAGTGACGAAATTAGTGCGTAACGCTTCGTGGCGATGAATAATTTCTTGTAGGCTTTGTTGTAGCGCTGCAACATTAAGAGTTCCTACTAGACGCAAAGCCACAGGAATGTTGTATGAGGCGCTGTTCGGCTCAAACTGGTCTAAAAACCACAAACGCTGCTGAGCAAATGATAGTGGTAAGTCTGTATTCTTGGCTCTTGGTAGAATGGGTGGTACAGACAGTTGTAAATTCTGTTGCTGTAACTGCTCAATGAAGAGTGCCAATTCACCTAATGTTGCTGTGGCAAACAATTCACGCAATGGTAGTTCCACTTTGAAAATGTTGCGGATACGTGAAACTAGTTGCGTTGCCAGTAGAGAGTGTCCTCCTAGTTCAAAGAAGTTGTCATAAATCCCCACTGCTTCTAC
>NZ_JAUBTO010000153.1:0-18583 GCF_036702495.1 Microcoleus sp. C2D2
CGCCCGTCCAAAAAGGACGGGCGGGACGCCCATCCCACTTTCCTTGTGGAAGTTATTTAATTCTCATTCCCAACCGAGGACTAAAGTCCGATGCTGCGAACCTATTTGGAGTGACTATCGCTGTCTTCTTCGTCTTCTTCCCTAATATCCTGGAAAATATGCCAAACCAAGCAAACAATACCAATCCAAAATCCTGAAACTGGATCTAACCACGAGATTAAATTGACGATGCCAAACTCGGTCAATTGTCCAGCAACGCAGGTGAATTTGTGATTTTTTACAATATCTTTGAACTTCATGGCGGTATTCCTAAATGTCATAATCTACAAATAACCGCATACCAGGGGCAGCATCCAGAGCAAAACAGTGCAGATTGAACTGCACCGATCTGCACTAGGATTTTTCCCTAGCTATTCACTAAACTATGAATAGTTGCAATCTCTCCACTTACCACCGATGAGCAAAACTGCCAATTCCAGCACCATAGGACTTACTCCAGAAGGATTAGAGAAAGTTCTCGAAAGAATGGCCCAATTGCCCAGGCCTGAAAAACCGGATAAGAAAGGTTGGACTCACGGGGATTTGGCAGAAAAGTCAGGGGTGAGTATTGACACGGTTAAGCGGTTTCTTAAAAAAGAGCGAATTAGGAGAGACTGTATTACTTGGCTCGCCCAAGCTTTAAATTTAGAAATACCCGAAATTGTCGATCGCCACGAATGGAGCCCACCCTCACCGCCAGCAACCCAAATTGACTGGCGCGAAACCTGTCGCGTCGCAGCCCAAACCAAGCGACAAGCAGTCAACACTTTTTTTGCTAACGATTTAGGGCGAAAAATAAACCTCGACGACATTCACGTCCCCTTGGGATTAATCGAACGCCAGCAAAAACCCCAGCGCCGCGATGATTTTTCCCCTCAAGCAGGTTCCCAAGCTTATCAGGAATCCGAAAAACTCATTCCCCTCAGTTATGACGAATTTTGCCAAAAAGTCCTCGCTAACAGTGACAGCCCTAAAAGCAAGGGCAAACGCCTTGCAGTCATCGGCGAACCGGGTGCGGGAAAAACCACTCAATTGTTCAAAATTGGCGATCGTATATTGGCGGAAACTGAATATTTGCCGGTATGGATATCCTTAGCAGAGGTGAAAAAACCTTTGTGCCAATATTTAATCGAAGATTGGCTGCGAATAGCGGCGGGAAAATTGGATGCTGCACCTGCGGAATGGGTGAAAGAATTTAATGAATTACTGAGTGAAGGAAAAATCTGGTTGCTGTTGGACGGCGCGGATGAAATGGGAATAGCGGATTCCCTGGGAACTCTATCGCCACAGTTGAGAGAACGGGTATTCGATAAAGTACGAATAGTAATCAGTTGCCGCCTGAATATTTGGGAGGCTACGGGGAATTCCCTGTCTGATTTTGATACTTATAGAATGCTCGATTTCAGCTATGGAGACGGCGAGAATTGCGATCGGGTGAAATTGTTTATCGATCGATGGTTTACCCCCCTTAATCCCCCCTTGCCAAGGGGGGAAACTGGCCCGATTCCTAATCTCTTACCAAGGGTGGAAACTACTTCCATTCCTGCTCCCCCCCTTACCAAGGGGGGGCTGGGGGGGGTTCTAGGCGCAAAAGAAACTACCTCAATTCCTGCTCCCCCCCTGGGTAAGGGGAAGCTGGGGGCGAATCTCCGCGCCGCCTTAGACGAACCGGGAAAAGAGCGAATCAAAGATTTAGTACGCAATCCCCTGCGGTTATTCCTGCTGTGTTTAACTTGGGAATTCGGACAGCAAAAATTACCGGATACTAAAGCCGAACTTTATGAGGTATTTGTCGCAGCGCTTTATGATTTCAAAAAACAAGCTTTCCCGACAACAGCAGCACAGAGAACAAACTTAAATGCTGCCTTGGGAAAGTTGGCACTGACAGCAATTGAAGCTGGATATAAATCGATATTGCCCGATGAGTTTGTGAGCATAAACCTGGCGAAACCGCATCCTGAGTTATTTGAAAAAGCTATTGAATTAGGTTGGCTGAATCGAGTCGGAGTTGATGCCCACAACCCGCTGAAATCTGTTTATGCTTTCTATCATCCTTCTTTTCAGGAATATTTTGCAGCGTGCGAGATTGAGGATTGGCACTTTTTCTTGAATCATGTGCCGGAGAATCCGCAGCAGGGGATTTATCGGATTTTCGAGCGGCAGTGGAAAGAGGTGATGTTGTTGTGGATGGGGCGAAAGGAGGTGGATAGGGAGGAGAAGGAAGCTTTTATTAAGGCCTTGGTGGAATTTAAGGATGGAGTTGAACATGAATTTTATGGTTATCGAGCTTATTTTCTAGCTGCTGTATTAATTGATGAGTTTAAGGAGTGTTCTTTGGCTGATGCGATCGTTGCACAAATTGTCAAATGGGGATTCGGATATTTCAATATTGAAAAGCAGGAGTGGAGGACATTTATAGCTCCAATTGAAGAAGGAGCAAAAGCAGTATTGCCAGAGAGCGATCGGACAAGAGCGATCGCAGCTTTAACTAAATTAATCCGCACATCTGAGGCTGAAGATATCCGGTGGCAGGCAGCAGATAGGTTAGGTAAAATAGACCAAGGCAACCCAGATTCTATCGCCGCTTTAACTAAATTAATTCGCACCTCTGAGAATGAAGATATCCGGGGGCAGGCAGCAGATAGCTTAGGGGAAATAGACAAAGGGAACCCAGATGCTCTCGCCGCTTTAACTGAGTTAATCTGCACCTCTGAGAATGAAGATCTCGGGTGGCGGGGAGTAACAATATTACGAGAAATAAGCAAGCTCATACAAGGTAACTTCACCATTTTTGATGTTATTAAGTTGTTATGCGCCAGTACAGATGAATCTATCTGGCCGCAGGGAGCAGATAGCTTATGGAAAATAGACGAAGACAATCCAGATAATATCGCCGCTTTAATTGAGTTAATCCGCACCTCTGGGGATGAAGATATCCGCCGGTATCAGGCAGTAGTAATCTTAGGAAAAATAGGCAAAGGCAACGCAGATGCGATCGCCGCTTTAACTGAGTTAATCCGTACCTCTGAGAAAGAATCTACCCCGAAGCAAGCAGCAGATAGTTTAAAGAAAATTTTGACAGAAACTCAGCAAATGACACGAGTTGTCACTGCCTTAAAAGATTGCCTATCCGATGAGACTTACGAAAATGACTTTGACAGATACAACAATTCCTACAAAGTCATCTGGCACTGTGCCCAAAATCTCCCTTACCCCACCTTCTATCACGCATGGCACCATCCACCCACCACACCCCATCCTGAAGTTCCCGATTGGCAAACTTTCCCCCAAGACATTGCCAGAGAAATCAATAATCAAGCCGAATTATCCAATCAAATCCAACTCCTGTGCATCGACTGCAAAAAATTCATCAACCCCGACAACCCCGCCGCCAAGATTTACACCGAAATGCTGAAACAAGGCTGTCCCAAAAGTGAGGATGGCACACCGAAAACAATGGCAGATTTACAAACTTATTGGGATTTGCTGCTGATGGATAGCGAGAAATCTTTCATCTTAGTATTCTACAACTCGCGGGGGGAAGAGGCGACTGGATTTAGCGAGACATTTGTCAATGATTTAAGCAAGTTTGACGGCAATATTGCTATTGTTAGCGAGAATAACGTACATTCGCTGGCAGCTTTTTCACTCAGTCAATCTGATTTGATTGGAGCGATTGTGCGGTGGATTTGCCAAGTTGTATGGGAAAGTTAATCGATGCTGATTGCCTGTTCCTATTTTTTTCATAAGAGCAAGATTGGCTCATCTGATCTGGTTTAATACCAATTTTCAAAAGTATTGCTACACTTTTCAATCCCATACAAATTATCTTTCATTCGTCGAGTCCCCCGCCGGACACGGCAGTGCCGTTTCCCTACAGATAATTTCCTATAATTCAATAGGATTTACCTGTCGCCCTTGGGATCTTCAGGCCCGGGGGGTATGTCTCCTTTTTTTTTGGCTTCCAACACCGCTGTTTCAACGATAAAAGCTATCAAGCTGGCTGTGGGTCTACCTTGCCGATCGGCCCACTGCTCTAAAGATTCATAGATGTAGTCGGGGAGTGTGATGTGAACGCGCTTGCTCACTGTCAATATTTGCCTTGTGCTAACGCTCCCAATCATACAAGTTTACGCCGAACGTGGTGCGATAACGCTATTTTAGTAATTTTTTGCTACCAATGAGGGCCTTTTGTGCAATAATTTTTACAGCACACTACAGGTGCAAAGTCAAAAGCCAGTCCGATGCTTTCCGAGGGCTCAGGACTGGCTATGGCTCCAATTTACAAAGGAGATACATCTATTATGCGGTATGAAAAACGTCTCAAACCGTGGATCGTTGTTCGTTTGCTTCCGAATCTGCAAAGGGTCGTTGTGGGTCGCTTTCGCAGTTGGTCAGATGCAGAGGGTCACTTGCGAGTTCTCAAACAACTGCTTCCCGGTGCTCGATTGACTCTTGTTTTCGATCCGATCGATTAATTTTGGTGGCGACTGTCTGAAAGTACGCGCGGCGAAGCTATCCCATTCTTAATCGCCCGAATGTTTGATTCGGGCGATCGCATTTTTTGGCAATGTTAGACTGGACGCAAGATATGAATTGAATTGGGTAAAAAACCGTGACAGCTAGTCTACAAGTAACAGAACAGCCAACAGCACAGCGATACTTTACTCCAGAAGAATATCTAGCTCTGGAAGAAACAGCAGAGTCTAAAAGTGAATATTGCGACGGAGTAATTATTCCCATGACAGGTGCAAGTACAAATCACAATCACATTTCCCTGAATATGAGTATAGCATTACGTCTTGCTCTTAAGGGACTTGATTATAATGTTTTCATGGGTGACGTGCGCCTGTCGATGCCGAAAAAGCGATTTTATACTTATCCCGATGTGATGGTAATTTTAGGGAAACCTGAGTATTACAACAATCGCAAAGATACGGTCATAAATCCTCAAGTTATTATTGAAGTTTTATCAAAATCTACCAAAAGTTACGATCGCAGCGATAAGTTTCAGTTTTATCAAACGCTGCCGACCTTTCAAGAGTATATTCTAATTGACCAATCGCGAATTTATGTAGAGCAGTATTGCAAGTTGGCAAACAAGCGATGGTCGTACAGTCAGTACGATGAAGAGGATACAGCGCTAGTTTTTGATTTTTTTAAAGTTGAAGTACCGCTAGCAGATATCTATGAGAAGGTGGATTTTGAGGCGGAAAATGAGCCAGAAGATAGCGCGGAAGAATAAGGCCGATCGCACTTGGTTTGAAAAGGGCGATCGTCATATTGTTTCCGGTAGCATCGGAATGATATAGAGGACACGGCAGTGCCGTGTCCCTACAATTAATGGAGGTAGGGACACGGCACTGCCGTGTCCTGACTGTGAGTAATATTAATTCCGATGCTACCGGAGTTGATATTACTAAGTAAGGTGGGCAAATGCCCACCCTACAACTAACTACGCGCCGACAGATTCCTTCGCTGCGTAAAGAACCTCAACGGTAATCTTATCAATCCCCCGATCGCGCGCAAACTTCTCAGTATTCCGCTTCACCTTACCCCGCACAAAACCAGGGATTTTGTTCAATTCTGCCTGTCCCTCCTTCGTCCAACCCATATCAGACTCAGCCGAAATTCCCTTCGTAATCACTTCCTTAGTATCGTGGCCGCCGAAGATTTCCAGCAAGTGGTCTTCCATTCCCAAAGTAAAGGAATTGTAGACCAAATCTACGCACTGATTCGTGCCTTCATAACCCAAAAATGGCTTGTAGCCGATCGGGAAATTTTGGACGTGAATCGGTGCAGCAATTACGCCGCAGGGAATATCCAACCGCTTACCTACGTGGCGTTCCATTTGCGTGCCGAAAATCGCCGAAGGTTCCGCTTTGGCGATCGCATCTCCAATCGCCCCGTGATCCTCCGTAACGAGCACTTCATCGCAATACTCGCTGACCTGTTCCCGGAACCAGTCAGCGTCGTGTTTACAGTAGGTTCCAGCCCACACAACGTGGATTCCCATCTCGCGAGCCAAAATCTTCGTCATCGCCGCAGCGTGGGTATTATCGCCAAATACGACGGCTTTTTTGCCGGTTAAGTTTTGGCAGTCGATCGATCGCGAAAACCAAGCAGCCTGCGACACAAACCGCGTTTGTTGGTCAATAAAATTTTCGTAATCAACATCCGCACCTTGAGCATTCAACACTTGCTGAATCTTGCGGATACAGCGCGCAGTTTCCACCACACCCATCGGCGTAATATCCACCATCGGCGTGCCGAATTCTTTTTGCAAATACTCCCCGGTCATCATCCCCAATTCCCGATAAGGAACCAAGTTAAACCAAGCGCGGGGCAGTCTTTTTAAGTTGTGAACCGAAGCACCTTCGGGAATAACTTCGTTGACTTCAATGCCCAAATCTGCCATCAAACGCTTCAACTCGGTGCAGTCGTGCTGGTTGTGGAAACCCAGGGTAGACATACCGATAATGTTGACAGATGGTTTTTCGCTTTTGGCTTCTACTAAATCGCCTTTTTTGCGGGCTTTGTTAATGTAAAATTGGACGATTTGATCCAAAGTGCGATCGGCTGCTTGCAGTTCGTTGACGCGGTAATGGTTAACATCCGCCAGCAATACATCGCCTTTAGCATCCAATTGAGCTCTCTCCACGAAGTTTTCCAAGTCTTCTTGCAGAATGCTGGAGGTGCAAGTCGGGGTGAGCACGATTAAATCTGGGTGTTCTTCTCTGTCTTTGCGGGTGATGTTGTCCACCACCCGTTCCTGCGATCCCCGGGCCAGTACGTGTCTGTCAACGACGCTGGTAGTTACCGGGGTGAAATCCCGTTCCCTCTCCAGCATGGAACGCATGACGTTAAAATAGTCGTCTCCAATCGGTGCGTGCATGATTGCATGGACGTTTTTGAAGGAAGTGGCCACGCGCAAAGTGCCGATGTGGGCTGGGCCTGCGTACATCCAATAAGCCAATTTCATAGGTATTTTTCCTGCTGCTGGTTGAGAAGTGCCCGATCGGGCGATTACTGCTAAATTTTAAGGTTGTTTCTGATTTTCTCACCGGATGAATCCTTTAGAAATAGTAACTTTCTGAGGATTTACAGATTTCGGAAATGCTCAAACGCCTTTCCTGCTTGGGATTTGGCTCGTAATTCCAACAAATTGAGCTTGCTTTTATGGCAATAATTCTTAATCTTTCCTAAAATTTTCTTCAGAGCTAGGCAAATTCTCTCGCCCTAGGGTTCGCTGTGGCGAACCAGACAAGGTGCAATAATTCTACATTTTTTGTCAAATTTAGTGGACTCTAACGGTCAGTTAGACTTGTTAATCGATCGCCCAAACAGATATAATTGAGAGAAATTACGGCTCCCGAAGCAACACTGCACGATCGGCCAAACGCCATTACACCAGTTTAAAAAAAGAATGCAACTCTCTGCCCGCGCTCCCAACCCTGATAATCATCAGTCATTCTCCATTCTTCAATTCTTTAATCTAAAATCTTAAATCTAAAATAGTATTACTTCCCTCAGCGCCTCGGCCGCGAATTGCAGTTAAAACTTGCACCGCTCAGTTTTTTTAGAACCAGCAATTCGCGCCTTGTCACCGGAAAAAATAAATCTTGCAGCACTTACGTATTTTCACGTAATGTGGTGGCGATCGGCTAAAATCAAGCAATTCCTTGGAAGCTGAAATAATTTATTTGTCCGGATGGCGATCGAGCCTCAGAGTAAATTGTGGCACAAATCCTGTATTTGCGCTCTTGTTAACCTAACTGCTAAGGTGACGAAAGCCCCAGCGCGCTTTAGTCAGCAGCAGCTCTTTGCTGTCAAGACGTGCCTTCCCACACATCCCAAAAGATAGCTCTTGAGTGATAATGAAGAATAACATAGGATTTACGAAAAAAAACCCGGTTTATACGATAAAATCTTGGGTTCGTCAACGACTAGCAACGAAGTCAGCGGGTTTCTAGCCCCCCGCGCGTAAGTCCTATAAAATTGACCCAGCACACCTAATTTGAGAGAACCCAACTATGATGGCAATTCCCGGCGTTGCAGTTCTCGCTCTCATTTATGAAAGCAGCACTTCCCTGGTTTACCGCGGCCACAACGAGCAGGACAACCAACCTGTTATTATCAAACTTATCAAAGAAGACTATCCGACTCCTGAAGAACTGAATAGATACAAGCGCGAATATGAGATTACTGCCAACTTAAGCCTGCTGGACGGAGTTGTTAAAGTATACAAGTTGCAGCAGGTTAGAAATAGTCTGGCAATGATATTAGAAGATTTTGGGGGCGAATCTTTAAAAATTTTTAGGGCTTCTCAAAAATTTACCACTTTAGGATTTCTGACTACTGCCATCAAAGTTGCTGAAACTTTGGGAGAAATTCACGGAAAAAATGTAATTCATAAAGATATAAACCCCTCTAATATAGTTTTTAATCCAGCGACAGGACAAGTTAAACTAATAGATTTTAGCATCTCAACTGCATCCAACGTCGAAAAGGTTCCGAATAAAAATCCTAATTTTTTAGAAGGCACTTTAGCCTATATGTCGCCCGAACAAACCGGCAGAATGAACCGGGTAATCGATTACCGCACCGACTTTTATTCCCTCGGCGTCACCTTCTATGAAATCCTGGCAGGACAGCTCCCTTTTCCCACTACAGATCCTATGGAGTTAGTTCACTGTCACATCGCCAAACAGCCAGTACCTCTCGCTGAAATTGCCCCAGAAATTCCTCAAGCTGTTTCAGATATTGTGATGAAATTGTTAGCAAAAACCGCTGAGGAGCGCTATCAAAGTGCTTGGGGACTAAAAGCAGATTTGGAATCCTGCCTGTTTCAGTGGCAAACATCTGGGGTTATTTCCGAGTTTCCTCTCGCCAGCCAAGATATTTCCGACAAATTTCAAATTCCTCAAAAACTTTACGGCAGACAGCGAGAAGTTGAAACTCTTTTAGCGGCATTTGAACGGGTAGCAGCAACAAATAATCGACCCAACCGCACCGAACAGACCCAAATTTCTGTGCTCAAGAAAGAGAGCAAATCCAGAAAAGAAAGTTCCCGGTCAGTGTTCGCCAGAGGACAGCATAAATCTCGCAGCGAGATGATGCTGATTGCTGGTTATTCCGGCATTGGCAAATCTGCCATGGTGAAGATTTTAGACAAACCTATTACCCGCAGGCGCGGCTATTTTATTTGGGGAAAATTTGACCAGTACAAGCGGACTATTCCTTACTCGGCAGTTGTCAGCGCTTTTTCGGAATTGGTGCGGCAACTGTTAACTGAAAGCGAGGCTCAATTAGCAGTTTGGCGCGAAAAACTCCGCACTTCCTTCGGTCAAAACGGGCAAATTATTATTGATGTCATTCCCGAAGTTGAATTAATTGTCGGACCTCAGTCTCCTGTAGCTGAATTGGGGCCGACGGAATGTCTAAACCGCTTTAATTTAGTCTTTCAAAATTTCATTCGCGTATTTTGCCAGCCCGAACATCCGCTGGTAATTTTTCTCGACGATTTGCAGTGGGCTGATTCTGCTACTCTCAAATTGATCGAATTGATGATGACAGATGAAGCTACACAATATCTGTTTTTAATTGGCGCTTATCGGGATAATGAAGTCAGTCCCACTCATCCTTTAATGATGACTGTCGAGACGCTGCGAAATCAGGAAGCTATCATTAATCAGATTGCTTTGTCGCCGCTGGGGGTGGAAAACATAACTCATTTGATTGCCGAGACTTTGCACAGCGATCGAGAATCTGTTAAACCTTTAGCTGAACTGGTGGTCAGCAAAACAGACGGCAATCCTTTTTTTGTCAATCAATTCCTACAAACATTGTATCAGGAAAACTTGCTAGTTTTTCACCCGCCACAGTCGGGGAGCAAGGGCGGCTGGCATTGGGATATGACTCAAATTGAGCAGTGCGCTATCACTGACAATGTAGTAGATTTGATGGTCCAAAAATTGAGAAAACTGCCCAGTTCAACGCAGCAAGTTTTGCGTTTGGTGGCTTGTTTGGGCAACGAATTTGACTTGAATACTCTTTCTTTAATTAATGAGAAAGAAGCGTCGGAAACTTTTTCACAGCTGTTGCCAGCGCTCAAGTCTGGACTGATCCTACCCAGTTCGGAATTGGAAAGCAAGTCATTAGATTACGTGCTGTTTCCGCTATTAATTCTGAATTATAAATTTTTGCACGATCGGGTACAGCAAGCAGCTTACGCTCTGATCGACGACTCGCAAAAAAAGGCAGTTCACCTGAAAATAGGCAGGCAAATCCTAGAAAATACTCCGGCTGAATATCGCGCTGACAGAATCTTTGAATTAGTCGATCACTTGAATGTAGCTCGATCGCTAATTAAAGACGATCGAGAATTAATTGAATTAGCCACGCTGAATTTAGATGCGACTCGGAGAGCAAAAGACGCCACCGCTTATGTTTCAGCATTGCAGTATTTGACCGCAGGCATGGACGGTTTGACCGCCGATATTTGGGATTCCCACTACGACTTAGCCTTTGCCTTGCACATGGAGCGGGCAAATGTTGAGTATTTAAACGGTTATTTCGATAACTCAGAAGAATTTATTAATATAACTTTGGAAAAAGCGCGATCGTCCTTAGAAAAGGTAGAAATTTACAACCTGCTGATCGTGCAGTACACCCTGCGGGCGAAGTATGAAGAAGCCGTTAAAGCCGGAATCAAAGCTTTGAACTTGCTCGGAATTGACTTGCCGCTAGACGGGCTACAAAAAGTCATATCCGAAGAATTTGCAGCAGCCACAAATTTTTTAGCGGGTAGAGAAATAGCTTCCCTGATTGACGCCCCCGAAATGACTGTACCAGACAAAAAAGTGGCAGTCACATTAATTACAAATTTGCTGACATCAGCGTACCTCAAAAATCCAGATTTGTGGAAAGTCAGCGTTTTAAAAGGAGTCAATCTTTCTCTCAAATACGGTTTAGTACCCGAAGCATCTCTTTGCTATGCTGGCTACGGTATGTTCTTAAACGCAGTTTCTGGAGATTACAAAGCTGCGTATCAATTCGGCTTGCTCTCGCTGAATCTCAGCGAAAAATCGGGCAATATCGGCTTGAAGTGCAGAGCTTGTTCATCTCTGGTCAGTATGTTTTATTACTGGTTCAACCACATCAAAGATTCTCACGCAATCAGCAATGAAGGATATCAAGCAGCTTTAGAATCCGGAGATTTAGAGTATGCGGGTTATATCCTATCCAACCGCATAGCTAACTCATTTTTTCAAGGTAAAGAAATCTCGCAAATTATGGCCGACACGAGCAGGTATTTGCAGTTCAGCCAAAAAACAAAAAATCAGCTCGTAACCGATATATTATTAGGGGTAGAGTTAATCCTGCGCAACCTGAGCAAACTCACTCTTGAAAAGTTTGTATTTGAAAGCGAAGATATCAGCGAAGCTGAATACGTGCACAACTGTAAAGCTCATCAAAATTGGTACTCGCTCTGCCTTTATCAGATTCGCAAATGCCAGGTAATGTACTGGTACGGCAACTTCAACGAAGCACTACAACTAGCTTTGGAAGTAGAAAAACAGCTATCTTTTATTACCGGAGCGATACCCGCTACAGAATGGAATTTTTTCTTTTCTCTAGTTTTAGCCGCCGTTTTCCCAAATGTTTCAGAAGACCAGCAAAAGCTCTACTTGGAAAAGTTAGAAGCCAACCAAAAACAGATGAAAATTTGGGCAGACAACTGTGCCGAAAATTTTCTGCACAAGTACCTTTTAGTACAAGCAGAAATAGCCAGAATTTCCAAGAAAGATTCAGAAGCTGTAGAACTGTACGATTTCGCTATAAATTTAGCCCAAGACAATGAGTTTGTCCAAAATGAAGCGCTGGCCAATGAACTAGCAGCTAAGTTTTGGTTGAGTAAAGGCAAGTATCAATATGCTAAAATCCACTTGCGCGAAGCTCACTCGTGCTACTTGCGCTGGGGTGCAGTCCGCAAAGTAGAAGATTTAGAACAGAAGTATCCGCAGTTGCGGGAAATGACGCCGATCAACGGAAGTTTTAAAAACAATCAAACTACAACAACTATTCATAGTTCTACGGGCAGCGATGCGAGAGTGCTGGATTTAGCAACGGTCATGAAAGCATCTCTGGCGATTTCTAGCGAAATTGTCCTCGATAAGTTGCTGGCTTCTTTGATGAGAATATCCTTGGAAAATGCGGGTGCTCAATTAGGTTTTTTGATCTTAGTCAGAGATGGTCAACTGTTGATTTTAGCTAAAGCGTCAGTATTTGCTGAAGATGTAGCCGTGCTGCAATTTACGCCTGTTGAAGGCTATCAGGATTTACCTGTGACGGTTATTAATTATGTGGAAAGGACTCGCTCGGATTTGGTGTTGAGCAATGCGGCGGCTGAGGGACTATTTACAGCCGATCCTTACGTTGCCAAACATCAACTCCAATCTATTTTGTGTACTCCTATCATCAATCAAGGCAAACTGATCGGCATTCTTTATTTAGAAAACAATTTAACTGTCGGGGCATTTACTCCCCAGAGATTGGAAGTTTTAAGGTTGCTTTCTTCCCAAGTTGCTATTTCTTTGGAAAATGCTCTGCTTTACAATTCGGTGGAACAGAAAGTGCAAGAGCGGACGCAGGAGTTAAATGAAAAGAACGAGCGTTTAGAACAAACTTTGCGCGAGCTGAAACTAACTCAAGCTCAATTAATCCAAACGGAAAAAATGTCTAGTTTGGGGCAAATGGTGGCTGGTGTAGCTCACGAAATTAATAATCCTGTAAGTTTTATCTACGGCAATCTAAATCCGGCTAGCGAATACGTTAGAGACTTGCTAAAATTGATTGAGCTTTACCAGGAGCACTATCCGGAACCTGCTGATGAAATCCTGGAGGAAATAGAAACAATTGAGCTGGAATTTTTGAGCGAAGATTTGCAAAAGCTGCTGGATTCTATGAAAGTAGGAGCGGAAAGAATCCGGGATATTGTGCTGAGCTTGCGGAATTTCTCGCGCCTCGATGAAGCGCAAATGAAGTCGGTAGATATCCATCATGGCATCGACAGTACGGTGATGTTGCTGCAACCGCGCCTGAGAAAAGAGGGCGGGCGTTTGGGAATTGAGGTGATAAAAAATTACAGCACGCTACCACTAATTACTTGTTATGCGTCTCAGTTGAATCAGGTATTTATGAATATTTTGACAAATGCGATCGATGCTCTCCTCGTAGCAAGAGATTGCCCGGAAAACTCTCAGAAACAGCCTACTATTACAATTTCTACAGAGGTGACAGACAGGAAGTCTGCCATAATTAGAATTGCCGACAACGGGCCGGGGATGAGAACTGAGGTGCTGCACAAGATTTTCGATCCGTTTTTTACAACTAAGCCGGTGGGTTCGGGAACTGGTTTGGGATTGTCTATTTCTCACTCGATTGTTGTCAGTTCTCACGGCGGAAAATTGACGTGCGTTTCTGCACCCGGAGAGGGGTGCGAGTTTATTATTGAAATTCCGATCGCCCCGCGGCAAGTTTTGTAATCGGCGCCGCTATCAACCAAAATTCCCAAATCAATTAGAGGTAGCAATCATTAACAATCCTGCCACGCCTTGCGTTTACTAAACTTTGAATTCGCAATTCAAGCTCGGCGAAAACTCTGCCGCAAAGTCTATCGCTCGGGTTTCGACAAAAGGGCGATCGTCCTTTTGGAGGCGCACTGAGCAGTTTTTATCACGGGTGGCAATGCTCCGAAAAAGCATAAAAAATGTCATTCTTTTAGTTAAAAAAGTTAAATATTGTGTGTATAAAGATGATGGAAATGTAGAGTATATCCCACTAAAAGAAAAGTAATTTTCGAGCATGAACATACGTCACTTCGGCAAAACTAAGGCGCTCCGATTGCAGCTCATACTGATCGTGCCATTTGTTTTGCAAATCTTTGGAGCGGTCGGTCTGGTGGGATATTTGTCGTTCAAAAATGGACAGAAAGCGGTAAACGACCTGGCGGATCGGTTGATGGATCGAACCAGCAGTACGGTGAATCAACATCTGAATGCTTATTTATCTATTCCGCATCAAGTGATTCGGATTAACGCCGATGCGATTCGGATGGGATTGCTGGATGTGCGCGATCGCCAAACCGTCGCTAAGTATTTTTGGCACCAAATGCAGACTTATGACCTGACTTACATCGGCATCGTACTGACGACTGGTTATGGGACCGGAGCCGCACGCTACGACGGCAAAACGGTCGCGATCGATGATTTGAGTGCCAAACCTGTAAACAATCTTCAAACCTACGCCACCGATGACCGCGGTAATCGTACTGGTATCGTTAGTGTCGCTAGTTGGGATACCTTTACTGAAACCTGGTACACCGAGCCCGTGAGAGCAGGTAAACCTATTTGGTCGCGGATCTATACCTGGAATAATCCCGGTCATCCTTATATTGTTGCCTCGGCGGGTCGCCCCATCTATGACACAAATAATCGCTTGCTAGGAATGGTTGGAGCCGATATCCATCTGTTGAAACTGAGCGATTTCTTACGGAATATAGATGTCAGTAGCTCAGGGCAGGTTTTCATCATGGAACGCAATGGAATGTTGATTGCTAATTCTGCGAAAGAACAGCCCTTTACCACCGTCAAAGACGAGATTCGGCGTTTGAAGGCGATCGACAGTGGCAATCCCATAGTGCAGGGAATTGCCAAACAAATCCAGCAACGCTTCAAAGGGTTTCAATCCATTTCTGGACACACCCATCTCCGACTTGATTTTCAGGGAGAACTCTACTATGTGCAAGTCACTCCCTGGCGCGACGAATATGGATTGGATTGGTTAGTGGTGGTGAGTGTGCCAGAAAGCGAGTTCATGGCACAGATTGATGCCAATACTCGCACCACAATCTTGCTCTGCTTAGCAGCATTGGGGGTAGCTTGTGGGATGGGCGTTCTCACCTCCGGCTGGATTGCGCGTCCGATTCTGCGACTGAATCGGGCGAGTGAGGCAATAACATCTGGCAACTTCGACCAACCTGTAGAAGACAGCGGTATTCAAGAACTCAACGCCCTTGCCAACTCCTTTAACCACATGGCAAGACAACTGCGCGAATCGTTTACCGCCTTAGAAAAAAGTAATGCAGAATTAGAAGACCGGGTGGAAGACCGCACCGTTGAACTCAAAAACGCTCTAAGTGAGTTGCAACGCACCCAATCACAGATAATTCAGAGCGAAAAAATGTCTAGTTTGGGGCAACTGGTTGCGGGAGTCGCCCACGAAATTAACAACCCGGTCAACTTCATTCACGGCAACCTCATCCATACACAGCAATACGCCCAAGATTTGTTAGAGTTCGTGCAGCTTTATCGACAGCACTATCCTAACCCTGCTGACGAAATTCAAATCGCAGCCGAAGAAATCGACCTGGAGTTCTTGCAAGAAGACCTGCCAAAAATGCTGTCTTCGATGAAAATGGGTACGGATCGCATCCGCCAAATTGTCCTGTCGCTACGAAACTTTTCGCGGATGGACGAAGCAGAGTTTAAGGCAGTCGATATTCATGAGGGTATTAACAGCACCCTACTGATTTTGCAACACCGCCTTAAAGATAGACCGGAACGACCGTCCATTGAGGCGATCCAAGACTACGGTTCTCTACCGCTGGTGGAATGCTACGCCGGACAACTCAATCAGGTGTTTATGAATATTCTCACCAATGCGATCGATGCTTTAGAAAATGGCAATGCTGGTCGAACGTTTCAGGATATCCAGGCAAATCCCAATCAAATTAAAATTATGACTTCGGTGGTTGATGGCCGCTGGGTGCAAATTGCGATCGCGGATAACGGGCCTGGTATGCCCCAAGACATTCAGCAACAAATATTCAATCCCTTCTTCACCACCAAACCGATTGGAAAAGGCACAGGGATGGGAATGTCTATCAGCTATCAAATTGTCACGGAAAAACATAACGGTAAACTGGAGTGCTTCTCTACTCCTGGTGAGGGAACTCAGTTTGTGATTCAAATTCCCATCCGCTAACAAGTCAGCGAAGCTATCTAACGCCCAGTATCAGCCGTTATAAAACCATTTAACTAAATGCCTGTCACATATAGTCCTGGACGCAGAAACCGAGTTTTCTAACCCCCATACTTCGTTCAAACCTTGAATAATACTTAAAAATACGATTGCTGTCGGAGCGCGGAGCTTCCTGACATATAAACTCTTAATAACAAAATCTAAACCCGTCATTTTAGTTGAGATTTTATGTTTTAACTCACATTTTAATTAAATTGATATTTTTTCAGCTTGCATTATCTTAGCAATTGGTAATTACAAAGATTTTTCCTCACTTATAGCACAAGCAGTAAACCAGAGTAAACCACACTATTTACAGGGCGATTTACTTCTCGATAGCGCGGCTTGACGGCTTGAACCAATACTATCGCACAGGCGGGACGCCCGTGCCACAATGGAGGCGGATCGATCAAATGGCGATCGCGCTTTTACATTTTTGCTCTCATCCCCGCAGATAGATTCCGGGTGCAATTCCTGTAGCAGATAGAAAATGCTTGTTGAGATGACTTTGATTGGAAAAACCGCAAGCAAGGGCAACTTCAGAAATTGACAAATCCCGGTTTTTTAGCAATTATTTCGCGCGTTAGACTCGCTGCATAATTACATATTGCCACGGGGAAACTCCCATCGATTGCTTGAATATAGAACAAAAATAATAGTGACTTAAATTCAGTTCGGCGGTAATGTTTTCTAAAGTCAATTGAGCATCGAGGTTCGATCGGATCTAGTCGATCGCGCGTTTTAACTGAAAATCGGACAAACCGCCTTTGCAGGTACGCAGAGTGGCGGGAGTGGTGCAGTAGTGGCGCAGTAGGTGAATGCCAAATAAATTGGCGATAGATTCGGTGTAAAGCCGACATAAAAATTAGGCGATACCCAGCGCATCCAGCAGTCTCCTTTGATTTGATTCGAGCCACGTTTCAAATCTCAGCGTCTCCATAACTGCATTTACTATTTGCTGACGATTTCCCTTTCCTTCAAGCAACCACCCTGTCCAGTAGACGAGCGAACTGGCGCGTTGCAACTTCCATACTGCAATTACAGCCTTCATTTCTGTCACAGTCAGGGAAGAACAGGCTCGATAACCCATACTGAAGGCTCGCACAATCTCCTCGAATCGAGGGTCCTTCCAGGGAAAGGACGCAAACTGATCCAAGCTACTGAGATAATCTAACAGCCGCAAATCGCGCGTGGCGAACTCAAAATCTAAAATCCCAACGACGCGATCGTTGTCAACAAGAATATTCGGTGTAATGTAATCCGCATGAATGGTTTGGATAGGAAGCGTTGCGTAGAGATGAGGGGCGGCTTCGATCGCCTCACTCAACAGTTGACTAACGCGCCCCTGTTCTTCCAATCCTAGACTCAAAATTTGCGCAACATTTAAGGGATCGCTCACTTGTGGATGAATCCGACCTAACGCTCCCCAAAACGGCAATCTTGCGAACTTACCCTGCGGATCAAACTTGGCAAGCTGATGATGCAACGAAGCTAAGGCAAAGCCAGCCGATTGAATTTGGTCAAGGTTTTGCCGATCCATAGCTTGTCCGACTATCCGAGGAAATAAAGCAGCGTTGAGCGATCGACCGTCAGCTTCAACTGCAATGAAAGTCTCACCAGAAGTAGTACGGATTGGTTCTGGAATCGCAAAAGAGAAATCAGTGGATTGCAAGAAGGCGAGCAATGAATGTTCGTATTGAATCTGGACAGTTTCAGTGGTTGCTGTGTAAAGTTTCAAAACAAACCGGTTGTCTGGTGTGTAAACAAAATAGGTTGCCTGACTTGAACCTTGCGCTGTCGGTTCAAACGTCGCCTCAGCCAGAAATGACCAATGATTAGAAATGACTTGTTTTACCGATTCTGATAGGCTCATCAGTCTTCCTACAGATAATTATCAAACCACTGCTCCTTGTTTTCTAAACTCAATTGAGCATCAAGATTCGATGTGTTCTATTCCCAGGCTCCCCACTCGAATAGGTGGTTGTAAACGAAATTCGGCGACGACATCTGACATATCGCGAGTCAGTTCAGCGCATTATCCATTCGATGAATGTGATGACTTGTTCGATTGAGAGTGTGAAAAGCGATGGGTGCATCTCAGTTTGGCAAATACATCAAATTGAAAGTTGACCGTTGAGATAAGCACAGCGAAGAGCAAGGATAGACGAAACGTTCTCAATCTTCCATTGCGCTCCCGATATTTTCACCCTTAATCCAATGCGTTTAATTATTGATTCAATTGTTCCCGAACCAATCGAACTTATGGATTCTTCTTTGTAGTATTGGTAATTGACTATTCGACAGCGATGGGTCTCTAAATAATTACAAAACGTTTTAAATGCTCGATCTTTAAAGTCTTTAAATAAATTTATAACTTCATCAATTTTGCCTTGCCATAACATATTTTCTACTGATTTTATTTTTTTTATTGAACCCCCTACCTTGTAGAGATTTTCTTTGA
>NZ_JAUBTO010000154.1:0-18543 GCF_036702495.1 Microcoleus sp. C2D2
TAGTTAGACTAAAAAAAGCTTTATGGCTTTGATTTTTGAAAAATACCAGTAAGATAATCACATCTGCGGAATGTGGGTTATAACTGGAAAATCCTTCGGAGTCTCTCAATTCTTGTTGTAATGAAGCCGCTACTTCAACTGAAAACTTCTTGGGTCTGCCAAAAATCTGCCGATTTTTTAACAAGTTTTCCAGACCACCCTCTTTATATTGAAAGAGCCAGCGATGAATTGTGGTTTCACTTTTACCCAAAACCGACGCTACTTCTCGGACTGTTTCTACTTTTTTTGATTGAAATAAATAAAGCATTTGAACTTTATTATATGCTAAAATTATTTTTTGTTGTTTCCTAATCTCTAGCAATACTTCTACAGATTCGGCAATCGTTATATGAGGACGACCAGACATTTTAATGTTCTCCTTTACTTTTTATGTAAGTTTATCATAACTTTATAAAAATGGTATAACTCCCTTGGCTGGGGCATCGCCAACGGTGGGGACATAATTACTGGTGATGGTAACGACATAATTACTGGTATTGGCACCACCTATGGCATTTTCTTTTTCAATAGCAACGGTACTATTAATACTGGTAATGGTAACGACTCCCTCATTGCCGATGGAGGTGTTGAAGACTTTATCGGCAGTGGTAGCGTGTTTTTAGGAAAGGGTAAAGACTATCTTAAGGGTTTTGGTAGTGGTAATTTTTATGGCGGAAACGGTAAGGACATACTAGAATTAACGTCAGGAAGTTATAGCGTTGGAATATCGGGAACAGCGGTGAATTTCACCAAGGGTAGTACCATCATGAAAACTTTTGATTTTGAAATACTCATAGCGGGTAATACAACATACGGCATTCCCAGTTTGATCGATGGGCAGACAATTATTGTTGCGTAGCAGTTTATTTGAGAAGTCTGGGACCTGAGGGGGTGACAAACATAGCTAGGAACCTTGCCTAATCAAGGTTACAGCCTTGATACCCTGTCGATAAAAGTGACGTTTATTACGAGTTAACTTCATTAACTCTTCTACAGGCTCAGCATATTTTTCGAGATAATTAATCCACTGTTGGCTATCATTCCCAACCCCGAATGTACTACGGGGCGCGATAATTTCTTTCGGGTTCCTTGCGACGAAAAACATATTTTTGTACATTTTTTCTTTTGATGATAGTGCCTTCAATAATGTCATGACTGTAGGATATTGTCATCAATAAAATTATCTTAATTAGTCGGTTTCCTATTAACCCAGTTCCTTCTAAGTTATAGCCTCCACTTTTACAATCCCGGAACATTTCTTCAATTCCCATCCGTTGTTTGTAGGCGGCGAGCGCCTGCGGTAAATTGCCTAGATTAGTTAGGATAAACCAAGCTTCATCAACTGTCCATCCTTGGTAGTTACGTTTCCATTTGCAGGCGACATCAAATCCCGCGAGCGGTTTGCTCTTTCTAACTTTTATTCCTTGAAAGTACAGAGAGGTTCCTGGCGTAATTCCTAACTCATCTAACCTGACCCAAATCATATTTTCGGTTTCGATACAATGATTTCGTTTGAGTCGCAAGCAAAAATACACATTCTGCTCCCTCAACCAGTTTGCCAAATCTACTGAACAAAATTCACGCATCTGGCAGCACAATGATTTTGTAATTTTTAAATAAGGGTAAAATCGCTGAAATGGCTGCGCTCTGTTCATCGACATTACTGCTGCCTCGTTTTGGTAACAGTGACCAAGATAAAGGAATTGCTCTTTTCTCCCAAATCAGACTAACCATCAACAGATTAATACAGCCCCATTGACTGCGATCAATCACTAAAGATAGCTTCTGTCCCGCTTGGCAGTAAGTTGTTAACCAATAGCTAATTAGAGGAAACCACAGATAAGTTATGGTGAGCTGGGGTAAGTCCAGAAATCTTATTCCGCTTGCGACGGCGACTTTCAGTAGTAATGGGGTAGGGAAATATACGGGCAAGTAGCTCTAATCTCACTTGTTTTTCTGATCCTAAGAGGTTGAGTACTATTTCTAGGACTAAAAACAGAGAGCGGGATAGTTGTGTTTGAAAGTGAGTCTGATAGAATTTAGGTAACATATATTCTGATAGGTCGAGTGTAACTTTCATCTCGCCTATCTTTTTTTAACATAAGTCGGTCAACTCTTTGCTCTGTCTGGGTTTCCGACCTCTTTGTCACCCCGCCAGGTCTGGGACAGCTAGCTAACAGAAAAGTTTTGCTGTCTTAAAAGACCCTTTATTCTTTATTAATAACGCTTTGCTCCAATTTCCTCAAAGAATTGGAGCTTTAGCAAGGGTAATGGGCTTATGTGTTTGCTTGTCTGTACTTTTGGAAACTATCCTGCATCACAATCTAAGATATGATTTGAGCCGTCTGATGGGGATAGAGGGCGTTTTGAAGTTGATTTGTTGGCAGCGTAGATTTTGTCAAATGATAGCTTAACGTTGTGGCGCTGTTTTATTTTGCTGATTTGATTTCTTTCGTTTCAGCCATCCTCCCAAGCATAGACCTATAGCTGAACCAAAGATGGTGGTCGGTTCAGGCACAGGCTCGGCAACCTCGGCGGTTTCAACTGTCAGTCTTGTTGCGATAGGAGTCCCACGATAACCCCCCAGGGCGACGTTACCCAAGTTCAAGGCACGAATGCCAAACCCAGCAAAAGCATCGGCGTTTCTAACTCGTTGATTCAAAAACTGAGTTACGTCAAAGGCAAGATTATAGGTACCAAATGAAGTATTTACAGAGCTTAAGAATGTTCCTGCCTCAAAATCTGATGTTTCGGCTGTGCCGTTTCCTACATAGCCGAAGATACCAAGACTACCAGGGTTACCAATTCCAACCTCTGATACCTCAAAAGTTGCAATACGAGTGTAAAAAATAGCACTGTTGACAACTGTATTAGGGGTAAAAGGAAAACTGCCGAGATTGAATTCGGCAAACTCTGCGTCTTCAACCTGCGCTGCCTTCCGAATACCGATAGTATTTTCAAGAGAAATCAGCAGGTCTCCCAGTCCGTCAGAGTTAGAATCTCTGACTACAAAGGCGGTAGTAGGTTGCAAGCTAAATGTAGCTGAATAAGCTTCTTCGTTAGCTCCTAAGGCAAAACCTAAAGCTGTGCAAACAGAGACAACTGCAACCTTATGGTAGAGATTGTTCATAAAAACTAAATTTCCTTTATAGTAAACAAGTTGACTGAAAAGCTCGCTCAGTAATCAAACTATCTAAATACTAGGTAGCTTACTTAAAAAGTCCTAGTTGTGTATTTAAATTATTAAATCTTAACAAGAAAGTTACCTGTATAAATGCTGTAGAGAGCAGGTAGCGATCGCCATTATCAAAACAGAACCGTCGCGACGATCGCCTTAAACCGAATCATCGATCCATCCGCAAGCCGAACAATCCCAATGCACCAGGGGCGTTTCATATTGGGGATAAGCCATTTCACACAGGGGACACCGGCCAGTAAACAGTGGATGCGTCTCCAGCAGCTCTAACTGTTGTTCTGGTGTCCACCGCTGCCGGGGTTGCAGGATAAGTTCGCCGTTTTCTGTTAAGCTTGCTAGATTGGGGAGCAGTTTAAAAAATCAACCCTATGGATTCACTAACTTTTTTGCAGAGCATCAAGCTGACAGCGACAAGACAGGAGATTCCCGCCGAATCGGAATCTGAATAGTAAACTCTGTTCCCCTGCCTGGTGCAGAAATACACCCCAAGCTTCCCCGGTGTTTTTCCACTACAATTTGCCAGCTAATCGACAACCCAATCCCTGTGCCCTTACCGGGGGGTTTTGTCGTAAAAAATGGGTTAAATACGTGGCGACGAACCTCTTCCGAGATCCCTGGCCCATTGTCCACAATTCGGACAACTACGCAATTGCTGCTTGTTACTTCTGTGCTAATCCGAATCACGCTAGGATTTGCTTTAATTTCCTCTAGCGATCTCTGCGTATTCCACTCGTCAATAGCATCGATCGCATTTGCAAGTACATTCATAAATACCTGATTCATTTCTCCCCCATAACAGTCCACTTCTGGCAGGTTTGGGCAATAGTCCCGCACCACTTCAATCGAGGGGCGGTCTGACTTAAATTTTAGTCGGCTCTGTAAAATCATCAGCGTGCTGTCCATGCCTTCGTGAAGGTTGACCGATCTCATTTCATATCCTTCTTGCCGTGCGAAAAGGCGCAAAGATAAAACGATTTCGCGGATGCGATCGGCTCCTAAGTACATCGATTTGAACATTTTAGGCAAGTCATCTTTGATATAATCTAGCTCGCTTGCTGCGATTTCTGCTTGTATATCTGGAGCCGGATTAGGATAGTGCTTTTCGTAGAGGTCAAGGATAGCGACCAAAGTTTTTGAATATTCCAGAGCATAGGAAAGATTTCCATAAATAAAATTAATTGGATTATTGATTTCATGAGCTACGCCAGCCACTAGCTGGCCGAGCCCGGACATTTTTTCGCTCTGAATGAGCTGGCTTTGCACCTGCTTGAGTTCGTGCAGGGAATTTTCGAGCTGTAGGGCTTTGTGCCGCTCTCGCGCTTCCGATGCTTGCAAAGCTGCTTCTGCAAGCTTGCGTTCAGCAACCTCCTGCATGAGGCGTTCATTCGTTTGGGAAAGTTCAGCGGTGCGCTCTTCTACTCGCGTCTCTAGCTCTTGTGCCAAAACTTGTAGGTCGGCTTGCGCTCGCTCGCGCTCGACAATTTGCGCCTGAAGCTTTTTAGTTAGATTTCGCAGATTCAGGTGCGTGATAGCCCGAGCTAAAACTTCTTCGTGTTGAAGGGGCTTAGTGATATAATCAACTCCCCCCACATTAAAGCCTTTAACTTTGCTTTCAGTATCGTCCAGCGCGGTCATAAAAATGACTGGGATATCTTTAGTTAAGTCATTTGCTTTCAGATGTTCACAGGTTTTAAATCCGTCCATCTCTGGCATCAGAACATCCAAAAAAATTAAATCAGGCTGGGAATATTGCACTTTTTTGAGAGCGCTAGACCCACTGCGAGCTACCCAAACAGTGAAGCCGGATGCGCTCAAAAAATCCAATATTGAACCCAGATTAGTGGGCGTATCATCCACAATTAAAATTGTTCCTCTGCCTAAATATTCGCTACTCATTCTTAGTCCTCATCTAAACTGTTGAACAAATTCAACTAATTTGTCTTCTTCAAAGTTTTTGGTTAATTCAAGCAAATGATTGGCAAAAGGTGCATAACGCATATCTATTGCTTTCAGCTTGCGGGCTCGCTGCTCAATACTGAGGAGTTCACCTTTCATGGCTAAATCGAACAGGACTGCAACTTCTTCCGAAGGGGGAGCAATCAGTTGTTGGTCTTGGATTGGGGAAGAGGGGTTAGTGAACATACCTTCTGAACTGAAAGTTGTCCGCTCCTCATAAATCCATTCTAAACCTAAATGGTTGCCCAAGCATTCTAATAACTTTTCTGCCCGAATAGGTTTGAGGAGAAAAGCGTTGCAACCAGCCTGGAAAATGCTGTAGGGATCGCCGGATAAAATGCTAGCAGAAGTTCCGATCGCAATTACATCTTTCAATGCAGGAATTTTTCTGATCCGCCTCACCGCTTCAAAGCCGTCCATGACTGGCATTACTAAGTCAATTATAATACAGTTTGGTTGAAATAACAGCGCTTTATTCACGCAGTCTTGACCGTCCGTTGCTTCCATTAATTCAAACCCAATAGGAGCTAAAAGATTAACTAAGACAGAGCGATTTTCCCAGCGGTCGTCAACTACTAAAATTTTCCGCCGCTCGCCTGAGAAACTCCTGATAATTTTTTCAGGGTCTTTTTGATACCCTTCCCAGCTTTCGGTAAGAGGCAACTCTAACTCAAACCAGAAAATACTGCCTTTACCCAAAGAGCTTTGTACTTTCAGTTCGCCGCCCATCATCTCCACTAATTGGCGGCTAATTGCCAGCCCTAATCCTGTTCCCTCTATCTGGCGAACTGAACCGCTGGCTTGCTCGAAGGGCAAAAATATTTTTGAGAGTTCGTCCGGCGCGATGCCAATACCTGTATCTTCTATTCGGAAAATAAATTTCGCTGTTAGGGCTTGGGGATTGGCGATGGGTGATGACAAACATTGCTGAGTCTCTAGCCTGTCTACTTTAAAACTAACGCCTCCTTTTTCGGTGAATTTTATGGCATTACCGAGTAAGTTGATAAGAATTTGCCGCAATCTTTTTTCATCGGCTTGGACGCAAGTGCGGAGTGGAGTTAGCGGTTCGTAAATCAATGAGATTCCCTTCTGTTGGGCCCGAATCTGGCAGATTTCAATAATGCTCTGGAGAAAGTCTGACAGGTGAAACTCGGTGAGGTAGAGTTCCATTTTTCCGGCTTCGATTTTGGAGAGGTCTAGAACGTCATTGATCAGAGTGAGGAGATGTTCACCACACTGATGAATGATGTTAATACCAGAATTTTGCTGACTGGTTAAATCTGCGTCTCGTTTGAGAATTTGGGTATAACCTAAGATGCCGTTGAGCGGTGTGCGAAGTTCGTGGCTCATGTTGGCGAGAAATTGGCTCTTAGCGCGGTTTGCGGTTTCGGCCGCTTGCTCGGCTTGCTGTCGCTCTTGAATTTCTACTTCTAGGCGCGTATTTTTGGCTTTTAATTCCTCGGTTCGCTCTTCTACCTTGACTTCTAAAGTGTGATAGAGGTTGGCATTTTCTAAGGCGATCGCAGCTTGTCCCGATAGCATCCGCAACACTTCTACCCGTTTCGGCGTGAAAGCGCCAGCAATCACATTGTTTTCTAGGTACAGGATAGCACTTAACTTACCTTGAGATATGATAGGCGCACACAAAATTGATTTTGGTTTGTGTTGGGTAATGTAGGGGTCGGCGTTAAAAATTTCCTCGTGACGGGAATCATTTAAAACGACATCTTTCTGAGTTCTAGTGACGTAATTGAGTACCGAGATAGGCAGTTGACCAAAAGTTGATACTGGTAAAGATTCTAGCACTCGGACTCGATCTTTAGTCCCCGCCGCTTCTATAACAAGTTGACCCTCTTTTGAGAGAATAAACGTTCCAGTTTCAGCGCCTGCGTTTTCTATAAAAATTTTCATTAACTTAATGAGCAAGTTAGGTAGAACAATTTCGCTAGAAATGGCAATAGATGCTTTCATTACAGTTGCCAAGTCTAGCAACTCTGTTTGACCGCCTGTAATGGTCAAAGGAGCAATTGTCATCGTAGGGTTGAAAGGGGTTTCGGTGACCACAGGCGATCGCGCTATTAATTGCGGGTATTTTTCTTCGAGATGTTTAACTTTAGCTAAAGCTCCCCAGCGCATATAGGCATAATAAGCATCGGTCATGTAGGTTCGGGCAATCTTTACTTTACCCCATGAAAAATAAAATTTAGCAGCGAGTTCGTGAGCTAGTGCTTCTTCGTTGATATACTCGTTTTCTTTAGCAAGAGCGATCGCTTTGTCGTACATCTCGATCGCTTCTACTTTTTCGCCTAAAACACGATGCTTTTGGGCCTCTACTAAATAGAATTTATGCAGATGATTCATTGGGGCATAATGTGCCCATTTTTGCAACTTTTCTTGATTAGCTTGTACTCGGTTAAGAATTTCCTGTTGGTCGGACTGCGAAGTTTCAGAATACACAGCTAGCCGTACTAGAGAATCGTAGAAATAGAAGATAACAACAGTTAGCTGCCCTGTAGATGCTCCGAACGAACTTTCTACTTTAGGGATATTTTTTAAAGCTTCCGCGTAATTTTCAAATACATAACAAAGCGCAACTTTGTGCAAGTATAAGTAATGAATTGCCAGTTGGTTGTTAGTTTGCTGATGTAGAGGCAGCATTTTATCTTCCTCGTAGGCTTCCCCCTTTAACTGGCATAAATTTTCGCTTCTTCCCATCATGTTTAAGACGGCTTGCCAACAGATTTTTGTATTATTAAGCGCTGTTTGTTGGCTGATTTTATGAAGTGCATCTGTGTAAGTTGCTATCTCTCGTTCGAGTTGCATTAGTTGCTTGCCAACAAAAAACGAGTAATGACTCCACACCATGACGGCATAGCCAGCATATTCTAAATCTCCAGTTTCCAGCCCGCTAGAGAAAGCTGACAGGAAAGGTTCTAAGGTATTTCGGACGTGTTCTTTCCAATGTTGAACGGCAGCATACACTAAGTGGCAAGTCTTGACTTCGATTTCTTTGGCATTTAACTTTGACACTAGACGTAAAGCTAATTGCCCCAACTCATAGCCCCGATCAATATCTCCTACCGCCCCGCAAAGAAGAAGACTATATACCGCATATGCAAAGGGAGACACAGAAGCATTGCCATATTGAACGGATAAATCGACCTGTTTGCACACTGTTAAAGGCACCAGTACCGGCATCCCAGAATAGCAAGCAGAAAATATACTTGACAAAATCCTGATCGCTGCTAATTGATAAGGATCCGTCATTTCAGGCAAATCGAGTAAATCCTCAATTCGGGTGCCGCTCAAAATTGCCGCAGTTTCCCCCAGCGCCTGCCCAATATCAGATGGGTTTGGCGAGTCGGGAAACTCTACCTCCAACTGCTTTAAGACTTGCAGCCCCGTATTCAATGCTTCCAGCAGCTTGTTCTGCCCCATATAAGCTTGAATTTGGACTTCGTACACTTTTACTATGTCCAATAGCGTTTTGGCGCAGTTTTGTACTATCTCAACGAATCTCTGCATTTCATCAAAATTACCACTCAAATATGCTGACTCTGCTGCTTCCTCATGCAGCCTTAATGCCAGTTCATACTGATTGTCCCAACTATCTACCGCCAGCAGAGATAAACCCACTTGCAAATATTTGACGGCGGAATCGTGGGCTGTAGCAGCTTTCGCTTTCTGACCTGCAATCAGATTCAATTGGGCTAGTTCATGTTTTTGGGATGCAGTGGTAAGTAAATCAGTACCATAATTGAGTTGGTTAACTAAAGCGAAAATATTTTCTTTTCGACCTTCTGGCGTGGTACTTTGCAGCAGCAGTTGACCGATTTTTAAGTGGGTCTCTTTTTTCTGCTCGTCTGGAATCAAAGAATAGGCAGCTTGCTGCACTCGATCGTGTAAAAACTTGTAGTCAACCTTTACATCAGTTAAGGTAAAACCGCCCGATTCTTTCTCACTAAATACGAGGGGAATTTTGTATTCATTGCTCAAAGGTAAAATCAACCCAGCTTGAAGTGCTGCCCACAATTGCGCCGCCGTGACTAAGGATGATTCCTGATTGACAATCCCCAAAACTTCTAAGTTAAAAGTGTTGCCAATACAAGCAGCAAATTTTAATACTTTCTGTGTATCTTCGGGCAATTTGCGTATATTTCTAGCAATCAGTTCGACAACATTGTAATCGGTGATGCCGATCGCTTGAATTTGCTCGATATTCCATTGCCAGACGCCAGAATATAAATCATAAGTCAACAAATCTTCTTGATAGAGAGTTTTGAGGAGTTGACTTAAGAAGAAAGGATTACCCTGCGTTTTATTAAAAAGTAGAGACGCGAAATTTCGCGTCTTTACAGACAGGGATTCCGAACCACCAGATTCATTTAAAGTATCCGCAATTAATTCTTCGACATCAACGAGGTGTAATGGTTGAAGGACAATATTATTTACGGTCGCACCAGTTTGGCGAATCTTGTCAATTGTTTGAATCGTCGGATGAGTTGGATAAACTTCGTTATCTCGATATGCCCCAATCAGCAATAAATACTTGCTATCAGAATCAGTTATTAGCAATTCAATTAATTTCAACGATGCCGAATCCGCCCACTGCAAGTCATCGAGGAAGATAACTAAGGGATGGTCAATAGTCGTAAATACGCCAATGAATTGTTTAAAGACGCGCCTGAAACGGTTTTGCGATTCAGTTGCACCTAGTTCTGCTACGGGTGGCTGTTTGCCAATAATCAGTTCAACTTCAGGAATCACATCTGCGATCACTTGCCCGTTAACGCCTAAAGCACCTAAGAGTTTCTCTTTCCAAACTTGAATTTCTGCTTCGCCTTCGGTTAGAAGTTGCTGAGTTAAGGATTGGAATGCTTGAATCAGGGAAGCATAAGGAATATTGCGCTTGAACTGGTCAAATTTCCCCGCAATAAAATAGCCTCGTTGCCGCACAATGGGTTTGTGAACTTCATTGACCAAAACTGTTTTGCCTATCCCGGAATAACCGGAAACCAGCATTAATTCGGTCGTGCCACTGGCAACGCGATCGAAAGTTTCTAGAATTTTTTTAATTTCTTGGTCGCGACCGTAGAGCTTTTGCGGTATATTTAATTGCCCTGCTTTATCCGCACTTCCAACAACCAAGTTGGAAATATATCCGCTAGCCTGTAGTTTTATCGAGCAAGTTTCTAAGTCAAATTTGAGTCCCTCAGTGCTTTGGTAGCGGTCTTCAGCATTTTTAGCTAATAACTTCATCGCAATCGCTGAAATTTGTGGTGGGATTTCAGGATTTAGCTGGTGAGGGGGAATGGGAGTTTTGGCAATATGGCTGTGTACCAATTCCAGCGGGTCTGTGGAATTAAAGGGCAACTCGCCTGTGAGCATTTCATAGAAGGTAACGCCTAGTGAATAAAAATCAGTGCGGTAGTCAATTGACCGATTCATCCGGCCAGTTTGTTCTGGCGACATATAGGCGAGTGTGCCTTCGAGCAAATCGGGATGGCTGAGCGTCGAATTTTCTTGCTCCAGGCGCGAAGCGATGCTGAAATCAATAATTTGAACTTTTTCAGTGGCTGGGTTGATGATAATATTTTGTGGCTTTACATCTTTATGAATAATGTTATGTTTATGGATTTCTGCTAAGGCAGAGACAAGCTGAAGACCCAAACTAAGAAATTGAATGATTGTGAGTTTTTTACCCCTCCTCCAATCGTTGAGAGACTCGGAGCCAGAATCTTCTAATATCAGTGCTAAACCGTTTTTATAGCTTTCTAAACTAATGGCTTTGATAATCGCTTCTACGTTCAAGCTGTGCAGGATTTGATATTCGTGCCGCAAGCGGGTGATGTCAGAAAGAGTGGGATACTCAGCCTTTAGCGTTTTGACGATCGCGCTCGAAAAGTCCGAATCCTTCCGAACGCGAACTACTGAAGTTCTTATCCCGCTGTGGAGGGTTTCAACGAATTGATAGCCAGCTAAGTTGATAGTCATTGTTATTCTACCGATCGCAAGAGAATTGAGCGTGAGGTTAAGGCAGATTTTAAAACTTAATTATTATTGGAGCTGATTGTAACATAGTAATTTACTCAACAAAAGTGAGCTCATGTTTCGCTTCTGGCAATTGTGGCCTCATGAGATTGTGTTGTTAACCATTGGTGACAAGTTAAGGCAGAGGGATTTTTGTCAATAAGACAATATACCTAATATTTTGTCTGCCGAGCATGATAATCACACACCGAACGAAGGATAAAGAAGCTATTAGTGCAGCCTTTTATAGGGGTGCAGCGATTATCATTATCAATTCGGTTTGAGCAAAGAGTTCGAATCAGGAAAAATTATGTAACACTCAGATGATGACAAGCCATTGAGGGATGGGGGAAGGCACTATGAGTCGAAGGCGAAAAATGAACCGAGACCACGCCAAAAAGATGCACAGACCGATGGTAGAAGATCAAGTAGTGGCAGAGCAACTAGAAGCACTACTCACACCAGCCATCATAGCTCAAGAAAACTCTTATCACCAACTCGGACTCAGAGACAAAATTCTTAACTTACCGTTCATGGTAGCGGCGGTATTAACCTTGCTGTGGCCAGATGTGGCTGGAGTCACTGAACTGACGAGAATGTTAGCGAGGGAGGGATTTCTGTGGTGTAGACCTTGTTGGCGTTAGCTTTCCAAGCAATCTCCCAAAGGTTTTTGACATTTCCCGCTGAACTATTTGAGAAATTTTTTCAAGAATTATTGCCCCATTTCCCAGAGGTTTGGCACAGCCGGAGTCGTCGGAATCTCCCTGAAAGTGTGCAATTTACTGTCGGCTTATTTGAGAGGATTTGGATAGTAGATTGTTCAATATTGGAGGCATTATTTCAGAAGCTCAGTAGCCTGGAAGAAGCCCCAAAAGGAAAATTAGCTGGAAAAATGGGGACAGTCATAGATTTAATGACCAGACTGCCGGTCGAGACGCAGGTTTCAAGAAAATCCCAGTGCTTCTAATACAAGTTTTGAAGAAAATATCTTAAAGTTAGTACCAGCCCCGACTTTGTTGTTGCTGAACAGAGGCTTTTATCATTTCCACTTTGGGCATCAATTAATTGAGCAAAAAATTAATAATTTTATAACTCGTTTAAAAAAGGGAACTGCCCTTGAGATTGAGCAAGTGTTTACAGATGGTTATGCTCTGCGAGACAATAAAGAGCGTTTGGGGTCGGGCACGAAAACAACTCGCTTTATCACCCTACGTCTGATAGAAGTGCGTTCGGGAAAGACTTGGCACTCTTATTTAACAAGTGTACTTGACCAGAAGGTTTTACCTCAGAAGTGTCGTTGCAGACCTCTATGGGCGACGTTGGCGAATTGAAGAGGCTTTTTATACAGTAAAAAGCCTCTTGGGTTTGAGTTATTTATGGACTGGTTCTCTCAATGGGGTGAAGCTACAGATTTGCGGAACTTGGCTATTTTATGCTGATGATAGTAGATTTGGGCAATGCCGTTGCTGATGAACTCTATGTCCCTTTTGACCAGATTTCTTGAGAGATGATTTATCGAGGTCTTTATCATTTTTCCGTGGCTTACCAAAAAGGGATAACAACTGACCCAGTTAAGTATTTTGCAGCGCCAGAGAACCAAGATTTAGGCATTTTTAAACAACAACGAAAACCTCGGGTTAAGTTAATCATTGCCCCCTTTCCTGAACAACAGCGAGGTTGTCACCAATTTTTTTCCAACCTCTTCTCAAATCCTCTTGACATTTGCCACACATCCTTAACTTGTGACGAATGGTTGTTAACTGTGCTGCCTCAATGCGCGTTTTGGATGTTTGTTGGGGGCTTAGTCGGCTGCACTTTTAGGTGAATTTTTGAGCAAACTGTTGCCCGCAAATTCTGTCAAACGGTAGATTAACCTTGTGGCGTTGTTTTATTCGGCCGACTTGAATTCTTTCGTTTCAGCCATCCTCCTACACCTAGGGCTATAGCTGAACCAAAAATTGTGGTCGGTTCAGGTACAGGCTCGGTTTCAATGGTTAGGCTGGGGGTATAATCCAGGGCGGCTGTACCATAGTTCGCATAAAAGTCTGCGATACGAATGCCAAACCCAGCAAAAGCATCGCGGTTGCTAACTCGCTCATTAACAAACTGTGTCACGTCAAAGCCAATACCCTGAAGGGGATGAGGGAAAGGATACGGGGTTAAAGCATCTTCGATACCTAAGCTTACTCCTGCCTCAAAATCTAATAAGTCGGGTCTTCCGTTTCCTACATAGCCTAAGATTTTCAGCCAAAGATATTTATAACTGGCACTAACATTCCCAAGCTCAACCCCAAAAGAAGCACGGCTAATAATTGTATTAGGAGCAAGTGACAAATTGCCAATATTGAATTCGTAAAAAGCTCTTCTTTCTGTGGTGCTGGTAGTCTCGTTGAAATACCCTATTCTCTGCACAGAAATAGCTCCTGAGCTAGGATAACCTTCGCTATCAAACACCCTTTCTCCCACGCCCCTGTAGGAGTTACCTTCGACGACAAATCTGGTGGCTGTAAAGGTAAATGTAGCTGCTTTAGCTTCTTTGTTTGCTCCCAATGTAAAACTTACAGCTGTGCAAACAGAGGCAACTGCGACTTTATGGTAGAGATTGTTCATAAAAAATAAATTTCCTTTTATAGTAAACAATTTGACTGAAAAGTCTATTCAGTAATCAAATTACCTAAATACCAGCTAGCTTACTTAAAAAAAAACCTAGTTATGTATTTAAAGTGTTAAATCTTAACAATAAAGTTATCTGCATAAATGCTGTAGAGACCAGATAACGATCGCCATTATCAAAACACAATTGTCGCGACCATCGCCTCACACCGAATCATCGCTCCATCCGCAAGCCGAACAATCCCAATGCACCGGGGGCGTTTCATATTGGGGATAAGTCATTTCACACCGGGGACATCGGTCGGTAAACAGTGGATGGGTATCCAGCAGCTCTAACTGTTGTTTTGGTGTCCACCGCTGCTGTGGTTGCAGAATCAATTCGCCGTTGTAGTAGCTTGCACCTTCGGGTTCCCAGAGTTCCTCCGGTTCGGCGTCGGAGTTTTCTCGAAAGTCAATGCAAGTATTAGTGTTAAGGCCTGTGGGATGGACGGCACAGACGAGGTATGGGTTGCGTGCAAAGAGGAGACATCGATTGTATTCGGGGAGTTTGGGCATGACGGGGGGTTGCGGTTTATGCCAAGTTTCCGTTAATTTGCATTTATTTTAATTTTAATTATTCAGAACGTTTATGCTCTCTCGTTTTAGCCAGGTCAGCTTTCTCACTGCAACTGTTCTCTTTGCCACAGTTTCATTCCACAAAGCCGGGGCTTTGGGTACTTCCGGGTCAATCCCAGCATTTTTCTTGGTACAGGCAACAACTGCTCAAACTCAATCAACTGATGGACAATGGCAGCAATTCTCTTCACCAGAGGGGGGTTTCAGCATCTTAATGCCTGGAAAACCACAGGAGTTCATGCGGCGCAGCCCCTCAAATCCCAAAATGGTGCTGCGTGTATTAACAGCCGTTCAGAAATATCCACCCATCGCGTTCACAATTAATTACAACTTGACCGATGTTGTTCTGACCAACCCATCCGACCCCAGCCGGGTTGACGCACGCCCTAGCCCTGAATTTTTTGACGGTTTCCGCGATGAAATAGTTGGAAGGGGCAAACTATTAAGGGAGCGGGATGTTCAACTGGATGGCTACTCAGGAAAGGAGATAGAATTCCAAGCTCCTGATGGTTCGTTCAAGAGAGTCAGGCTCTACTATGCAAACAAACGATTCTACGTGCTGATAGCAATCGCAACAGCAGAGGCGGTTCTGTCTCAGGAAGGCGACAAGTTTTTCAATTCGTTCGCGTTAATTCGGGGTAAAGCCGAGAGGTAGAGTCGAGGGGAAATTACCAGAAAATAGTGAAAACTCAGGGCCTTGACTGTTAGAGAGCATGACGTAAAACGGAGAGTTTGGACATGACGGGGCGTGTTGAGGTTTGGGTCTGGGTTTAGTTTCCCAAAAATTGAGGTGTTGGGAGCGATCGCACTCGCGTCAAGACACCGTAGCTTTACCCGCATCAAGGATACGTTGCAAAAACTGGTCGTGCCTTCCGGTAAAGAGATTGTTGACGTAGTAGTAGGAGAAACCGACTCCACAGCCGACATTAAAATTTGGAAGAAGCAGCAATCGTTATTAGAAGCCTCACAAAAATTTCAAGGGGATAAAGCTTACCTAGGAGAACCATTAATTAACACTCCTCCTAAAAAAATCATCAGGGAGTTCTGACTCCAGCTCAAGAGAAAGCGAATAAGTCAAAGACTCAAAAAATAATCTTTGTAGAGCATCTAATTAGATTACTAAAGATATTTCGAGTAGCAGCAGAAAGATTTCGGTTAAGAACGGCAAATTACGAACCATAATTATGGTGGTATGTGGATTAATACTCCGGGCGAATAGGTGCGATAGTTATGTGTCACTAAAAGGGTCTACCAACTGGAAAAAAACAGTAAAAATTAGGTGAGATACTTCGGGTAGTTTTTATTTATAAACCGTTGAAACCCTTATTTAAGCGTTGGTTTATGGTCGCTTTGCCGGAGGGGCCAGGCGACCATAAACCAAGTAGGGAAAAGGATTGAGAATTATGGGAGATGTCTATTGAACAAGAGAAACCAAAGCCTACAAATAAGGTAATCTTGTTCGGAGTTTTTGCGACTCTAGCGTTATTAATTGCTGCTGTGCGGATTTAGGTTCCAACAAGCAATCGGCAGTGCAAGAGGTAGACAGAAGTTCGGTTGAACAACTGATTTTAACAGCTTCCTAAGTTATGCGCCGAAAGACATATCCAAGTGACCTAACCGACGAACAATTGACTGGCGCGTTTAACTTCTCAAATACTCTCTTATATCATGTCCGGTCGATTGACCGTGATATAATACTGAGGAACCCTACCCCCGTCAGATAAAGAATGCCGAAGCGAATTGCGATCGCGCCCCATCTGAGTGTAGAAGAATTACAGGCTCGTTTCCGTGAAGCCAAAACCACCACCCAGGCCCATCATTACCAAATTATTTGGCTCTTAGCTTGCGGCAAAACGACCGCAGAAGTGATGGCAGTGACAGGTTATAGTCGTGGTTGGATTTATGAATTAGTCGGGGGCTACAATCATTTAGGACCTGAATCCCTCGGAGATAAACGTTGCAAAAATAGCGATTGTGACCCTCTGCTGAATGATGTGGAACAAGCTCAATTGTGGCAAGTCTTACAGCAGCCACCCCCCGATGGCGGGCTGTGGAATGGTCGTAAAGTGGCCGACTGGATGAGTGAACTCAAGGGTGAAAAAGTCGGTCGTCTGCATAGGGTGGGAATATCTCAAGTCCATGAAGTTTCGATTGAGAGCTCCTCGTCCAGAACATCAGGAATCAGATCTCCGCAGAACTTGCAGGAATGGAAAAAAAAATCTGCGTCGGTTCGTCTTGAAAATCAAGAAGGAGAACCCTTCAAGCGACGTAGAAGTCTGGTCAATGGACGAACATCGGCTCGGATTAAAACCTGTTCTGAGGCGGGAATGGGTGGATGAGTTTAGTAATGCCACCGCTGTTGTTAATTGGCGGTTTCAATGGTTGTGGTTATATGGTTTTGTGCATCCGAGTTCAGGAGAAACATATTGGTGGATACTGCCATTTGTCAACAGCCAGCTTTTCGAGCGAGTTTTAGAAGATTTTGCCAGACATTGGAAAGTAGGAACGAAAAAAAGAGTCGTTTTAGTCGTAGACGGAGCCGGATGGCACTGAGCGTGAAAGCGTGAAAATCCCCGACGGCATACATTTGTATTGTCTGCCTTCACACTCGCCCCAACTCCAACCAGCAGAAAGACTGTGGCCACTGACAAATGAACCGATAGCCAATCGCTGTTTTAAAAACGCAAGATGAATTAGAAGCAGTTTTATTTGAGCGATGTCGAAAACTGTTAAATCTCAAACAGTTAATCAGTGGTTTGACTCATTTCTATTGGTGGCCGGAGGCAAAGTTTAATCATGGTTAATCGACCGGACATGATATTACGCCATCAGGCATCAGAGTAGAATTGTCATGCATAAGGGATTAGGTGTCCGCAAAAGCCTAGCTTTGAGTGTTCAGTCGCCTGAATTAGGTATTGCTGAGATTCAAACAGATGACTTATGTCGCCAGAATCAAGTGAAATCAGTTTACCTAGGGTATTTTGCGCCTCAGCCAAAGCTCCATCTGCGATCGCGTTCTTCCACTTTAAGTGGAGATGCGATGTTCGTTGTAATCCAAGTTGATAGAATCGTCCTAAGGCTTCTTGTCCCACAGCCAGACTTTCAGAGAAAGCTGCTTTGAGTTGCAGAAATCCTTCCACACCACGAGCACGCCGCAGATAAGCATCCTCAAAAGATTTTACCCTCATCGCTTCTGCAAAGCGAGAGTCACTCTCTAGCCACTCACTCCTAAAGCAGACGATGTTGTCACCATATTCAGGGAGTCCACTTTGCTCTATCACCAGCAGCTCCAAATTGCGATTCGGATTTATGAGCCGATGAATTGTACCTGGGCTGAAAATTAGTGTTGAGTGTGGAAGCAGTTCAATTGTAGAAAATCCGTTTTTATCTATTACCTCAACCCCTCCAGACCCTTGTAAAACTAAATACATTTCTGTACATAGCAGATGAACATGAGGTGTTCCGCTAATTTGACCATCAGGACTAGGTGTATCGTAGACTTTCACTTTTTTAACGCCAATAGTGGAACCTGGCATCTGTAAGGCGCGAGAATTTTCTTGTGTTTCAAGCATGAGACTAAACTCCATTTTCATTAATTTATTGACTGGCAACCAAGTTTCGTTTTTTGTTTTTAAAATACTTGAATTTAATATTATCCTAAAAAGATAAAAAATTATGATCTGGTTCTAATTTAGTTGCTATAAACATCTGTAGCAACCATAGCTGCATCACATTAAAATTACTATTTTGGTAATCAAATGAATGTAAATTTTAATTTTGGATATCAAAATCTAATAGATTTTTCATTAAATTTGAAAAATTCAATATTTGAGGAGAAGATGCATATTTATCATAACAGCCATTCTGAAAACAAATAAAAGCATAACTAATCATATCAAGCATATTATCGTCATCATCAAAAAAGCAACTTTCAATGACTTTGCTGTCATTACTCAAAACAACTCCAGCTTTTACTCCTAATTCATCTTCACATACTGGCACATAAATTCCATGTAGATATAGCGATCGCAAATCATTCATAAATCGATCGAGGGTTCGATCGAGCAGTAGTTTCATGAGAATGTTGGCTCAAA